>NZ_CBFIHX010000194.1:0-4459 GCF_965662505.1 Pseudomaricurvus sp.
GGTTTTTTCAACACCGGCTTTAAATGCGTCAATATTGGGATCATCTTCCGTTTCGGCTTTAGCGAGTCGCTGTTTGGCTTTTTCCAGTCGGGTTTCCAGTGAGGCAATCTGATCGCGCAACTTGTCCTCTGGCGACATGCTGGCCAGCGCTTCAGCCTTGGCTTTGGCTTTTTCAATCGCAGCGGTTGCCGCATCCGGTTCTGGAGGAGCTTCTTCGGCCTCAGCTGGGGCGGTGTTCTGATCGCTCAGTTCCGGAGCGCTGGGGTTGATGGCCCTCAATTCGTCACGCAGTTTTTCCTGTTTGCTGAGCATCTTATCCAGCCCAAGCTGTAACGCGTCCACGGTGTCGGCATTATCGGCTTTGGCTTGTTCGAGTTTGGCTCGCGCTTTCTCCAGCCGACCTGACATGCTGTTCAGCTGATCGCGGAGTTTGTCTTCCGGCGACATACTGGCTTGCTGGGCGGCTTTGGCTTTCGCCCGTTCAATAGCCGCTGCAGCGGCGTCCTGTTCTTGCGGTGCTGGGGCGGCCGGTTCCGAAGGCGCTAATTCGGCGAGTTCTTTTTCGGCCGTGGCGATTTTATCTTTCAGCTTGTCGACACCGGTTTGCAGGGCATCGACCTTATCGGAATTTTCAGCTTTGGCTGCCGCCAGCTTTTCTTCCGCTTTGGCAAGGCGGCCGGTTAACGATTCAATATTGGCTTTCAGCTTCTCGTCCGGTGCCATGGTCATCTTCGCCTGCGCACGTGCGATGGCAGCGGCGACCGGATCGTTAGGATCCGTTGCGGGAGCTGACGCGTTGGCGGCTTCGGCGACGATTTCAGTCGGTACCGGTTTGAAGTCGGCCAGCTTGGTTTTGGCTTCTTCCAGTTTCAGTTCGGCTTGTTTAATCTGCGCTGCCAGCCGCTCTTTCATATCCCCGTCCGCATCGGTATGGCGCTGTTGGAGCTTTTCCAGTCGGCCTTCAGCGCTGGTAACGGCCCGTTCCAGTTTGGCTTTTTGCTCTTCTGGGGTGGCTTGCTTGGCTTTTGCGCTGGCCATGGCGGTGGCAACGATATCAGCTTTCGCGGCATGCGAAGTGGGTTGTACCCCCGCGGCTTTATCGGCTTCTTGCTTTTGCTTGGCCAGTTCGGCGGCTTTTTTACGAGCCAGTCGTTTGGCTTATTTTTCCGCTTATGCTTTGGCGATACGTTCCTGACGGAATTCAAAACGTTGACGAGAGCGGTCTGATTTCTCTTTATCGATCGCCATTTGACGCATGGTGCCTTTGGCTGCGCGATAGTATTGCACCAGCGGGATGTTGCTGGGGCAGACAAAGGAGCAGGCACCGCATTCGATACAGTCTTTGATGTTCTGCGCTTCCAGGCGGTCGTATTCTTCCGCTGCGGCGTACCAGTACATTTGTTGGGGCAGCAAGCTGGCAGGGCAGGCCTCGGCACACATACCGCAACGAATACAGGCCTGCGCCGGTGATGGCGGTGGTAATTCTTTTTTGGTGGGGGCCAGAATGCAGTTGGTGGTTTTCACCACCGGCACATCGTCCTGTTCCAGCGCGTACCCCATCATCGGGCCACCAACGATCAGTCGCATGGCCTTCTTTTCGACCAGGCCGTGTTCCGCAAGCACATGATGAATAGGAGTGCCCAGGCGAACGCGGATGTTGCGCTGGGTTTGCAGTGCTTCACCCACCACGGTGGTGATACGTTCAATCAACGGCTTGCCGAAACGTACGGCTTCGTAAGCAGCGACGGCAGTGCCGACGTTTTGCAGAACGATGCCGATATCAGCGGGTAAACCCCCGGAGGGGACTTCTTTGCCGGTGAGGATCTGAATCAATTGTTTTTCGCCGCCGGACGGGTACTTGGTGGGAAAACTCACCACTTCAACCACAGTGCCTTCAGCAGCTTTGGTGACCGCTGCAATGGCCTGGGGTTTGTTGTCTTCAATACCGATAACCACACGAGCTGGACTTCCCAGCAGATGGGCCAGTAACTGTGTGCCTTTGATGATGTCCTCTGCCTGGGTTTGCATCAGGATGTCATCAGCGGTGATGTAAGGCTCGCACTCGGTGCCATTGATGATCAACGTATCAATGGGTTGATTGGCCCGTGGGCTGAGTTTGACGGCGGTAGGGAAACCAGCACCACCCATGCCGGCAATGCCTGCATTGCGAATTTTTTGTACCAGCGTGTCTTTATCCAGCGACAGATAGTTTTCACAGGCGTCGAAATCTGCAAATTCGTCTTTGCCGTCGGCGGCTATCACAATGCAGGGACCACTCAGGCCCGAAGGGTGGGGCAGAGTGCGGTCTTCAATGGCGGTGACGGTACCGGATGTGGATGCGTGTACCGGGGCGCTGATCATGCCTTTCGCTTCAGCAATTTTCTGCCCGGCCAGCACGCGATCGCCCACAGCCACAACCGGCTTGGCGGGAACCCCAATATGCTGGCTAAGCGGGAAAATCAGCTCATTCGGCAGAGGGATTTCGCCGAGAGGGAGCTGCAGGGACTGGCTTTTGTTTTCTTCCGGGTGAACGCCGCCGGGGATCGACCAAACTTTTGTCACGCGGCCTCTCCATCTTTTTTCTCGGCAGGTTTATCTGTGGCAATAATCTGAAAACTTTCAGCAAAGGTTTCAACGACGGAAGATGGTTTGTGCCATTTCCAGTCACTCAAGCCGGATTCCACCGGCAGCATATCAATACAGTCTACCGGGCAGGGCTCGACACACAGGTCGCAACCGGTGCACTCGTCGGCAATCACGGTGTGCATTTGCTTGGCGGCGCCAAGGATGGCGTCCATGGGGCAAGCCTGAATGCACTTGGTGCAGCCGATACACTCGTCTTCGCGAATGTAGGCGACGGTTTTCACTTCGGACTCTTCGCCGTGTTCTTCATCCAGTGTGGGCGCTTCAACATCCAGCAGGTCGGCAATGGCGTTAATCGTGGACTGGCCGCCGGGAGGACACTTGTTGATGGCGTCACCATTGGCAATGGCTTCGGCGTAGGGGCGGCAGCCGGGGTAGCTGCACTGACCACATTGAGTTTGGGGCAGCAGTTCGTCTAGCTGATCCACAATCGGATCGCCTTCGACTTTGAATTGCACGGCGGCGTAACCCAGTACGGCACCAAACACCAGAGACAGGGCTACCAGCGCAGCCAGTGCGGCAAGAAAAGGATGTGTCAGAAGATATTCGTACATAGTCATCAACATTGTTCAGCCGGTACTCAGACCAGACCGCTAAAGCCCATAAAGGCCAGAGACATCAGGCCTGCGGTTATCATGCCGATCGCGGCGCCTTTAAAAGGCACGGGCACGTCCGCCACTGCGAGACGCTCACGCATGGCCGAAAAAAGAATCAACACGAAGGAAAAACCCATTGCTGCACCAAAGCCGTAGAGCGCAGATTCTGTAAAGGTATGCGCTTTGGCGGTGTTCTGCAGCGCCACACCCAATACCGCACAGTTGGTGGTAATCAGGGGCAGAAACACGCCCAACACGCGATACAGCAGCGGGCTGGTTTTCTCGATAAACATCTTGGCAAATTGCACCACGACCGCGATCACCAGAATGAAGGCGATGGTCTTGAGGTACTCGAGTCCAAGGGGCGCGAGAATAAAGTTATGCACCAGATAACTGCAGATTGACGCCAGTGTCAGTACAAACGTAGTGGCACCGCCCATACCGATGGCGGTTTCCAGTTTGTTGGACACACCCATGAATGGGCACAGCCCCAGGAACTGGACCAGTACAAAGTTGTTGACCAGAATGGTGCTGATCAATATCACCACGAAATCTGTCATAGTTCAGGCTCATCACCGGTTAACCGGTTGTCATAATAGGTTGGGCTCGGGGCAGAGCCCGGAAACCTTATAATTTTAATGGTTTAATGCGTGTTCTTGTTAACGGTTTTGCCGATAAGGCTTATTGGCTGAATTTCTTGTGCCTACTTTGTCATTGAGAGGCGCAAATTTGTCATTGAGAGGCGCAAAGCGCCCGCTGTTGGCGCCATGGTGGACCTGCTGTTGGTGCTATGGCCTCGCAATGACAAGGGTTTCGTTTACATCACCCGCTGACCCGGCTTGGCGCCTGAATGAGGCTCGAGCAGATAGATCTCTTTTTTGCCGGGGCCGGCAGCCAGTACCATGCCTTCGGAAACACCAAACTTCATTTTGCGAGGAGCCAGATTGGCCACCATTACCGTCAGCTTGCCTTCCAGGTCTTCCGGTTGGTAGGCACTTTTGATGCCCGAGAACACATTGCGGGTTTCGCCGCCGAGGTCCAGCGTCAGACGCAGCAGCTTGTTCGCACCTTCCACATGTTCGGCTTTGGCGATCAGGGCGACGCGCAGATCGACCTTGGCAAAATCATCAAAGTTGATTTCGTCAGCGATGGGTTCCTTGGTCAATTCATTGTCGGCAGTGGCTGGTGCGGTTTGAGCTTCCAGTGCAGCCAGGGCTTCT
>NZ_CBFIHX010000195.1:0-4390 GCF_965662505.1 Pseudomaricurvus sp.
CCGATATGCGGTAGGTTGCCAGGCAACATCCATGTGACTATATCTCCAGGCGCATAATCTTGGTTGTTAGTTGAAATGGCCAGTTTGACACCATGCCTAGTGAAATAGGTTTGTAAGTTTGGCACGCGGCGGTGATCAATGTTCTTGTCGGGGGACTTAAGGCCCCAGATCTGTTTTGACGGGTAGCTGAGGAAGTTTTCCGCCATATCTTCATGGACTAACTGCTGAAGATCTGTGCCAATAGCTCGATATGACCTGATTATTACATCCGTGCATACACCGATGCTTGAAGGAACGTCGCCGTTTGGATAGGGGATGGCAAGGTATGAACCATCATAACGGACTTCGTGTCTCGTGCGCTCAATGGCAGCAACAACCAGATCGTTCTCAAAGCTCTGGCCGAATGAGCTTTGAGAAACAAGTATAGAAAATATGAGTAGGAGTCTTGTCATAATCTTATTGGAAAATATAGCACTCGCAGCAAACTCGCTGCTTTTCAGCATCGTACTGACTGCGCTTGTATGGAAAACCTTGACCCGGGATCTGAACCGCGCCCATTGAGAGCTGGCCGGCTTCATCAAGAATACGGCCCCGCTCTTTTACTAGTCGCCTAAACGCCTGTATATCCTAACAATAACCTCTTCCGCCGCAATCATAACGGCGACCACCGTAATAAACGGAATTGCGCCGTGAAAATGGCCTTCAAAGTGAATCTGACCACTAAAAACGACCTCAATCGCCCCGAGCATAATGAACTTGGATACAAAAAGAATAAACCACGCCGTGACGCCATAAGCACACTTAGCCGCAGTTCCTGATTTAGCCTTAAAGTAATCGCTCACATAATGCTCAACCTTAAACGTTCCCTGTAAAAGCAACTGCATCATGGCAGCGGCCATCAATGCCACCGAAAACGTCTCAACATGCACCCGCCCCCAAAACTGGTTAAACAGCCCCAACACCACAAGATCAATTAAAATGGCAAGGGTATAACGAACAAATAGCTTCTGACGACTGCTTGGCGGTAGAGCAAGTTCGGACACGGCTTCTTGCTTTGACATGGTTAACTCTCTTTTAGGGGTAAAGGCAATGTTCGTATTGAGAAAATGTACAACACTCACTGAATCAATTTTTCTTCCGCAATACTGATCCACAATGATAGCTGTGGTGAGAACGGTAGCAGAGGATGACTTATTGATCAGTAACTTTCTGATTGATTCAAGTTTATCAAGCTAACAGCGACAACATGGGCCGGAAGAGCAGTACTCACACATCCCCTTCAAGCTGGCTTGAACCTTTCTCCAGGGAAGTCGTTATTGTTTTTTGAGATGGATTTCCAGAAATTTTAAATATACATCCCAACTCTCCGGGACTAATCCGTGGCCGCCGTCATGCATATAATAACCAAGGTCAGTTAAAATGGGTTGCTCTGGGGGCCAGGCATCCGTACCCAGACCAGTGCCATCGAGCAGCTGATAGACGGGACTGGCAGCAACCGCACTGAGAAAATTGCCTTTGGGGTCAGCAGCATGATCCAATTTTCCTGTTTGCACGAGCAGTGGGCGTGGCGCTATCAAACTCAATAGCATATGCCCATCGATGGGCAGTTCTTCTTCCCTACCGTAAAAACTGGTGAAGTTTTTAGCCACCCAGTGATTTGACGTACCCGCATTGGCCCCCGCATTACCTTCGCCATAGTTTCGACGCATAAGGCCTGCGCCGGTTTTTCCGGAACAACAAATAATGACAGCTGCAAATCGCTGATCTTGTGCTGCTGCCCAAAGGGCGCTACTGCTCAATCTTGAAGCACCAAAAATCGCAACTCTATCCTGATCAACCAACAAATCCTGTTCAAAGTAATCCTCGACCAGTTGCATTGACCAGGCCCAGGCAGCCATCGAGCCCCAAGCGTCTGCCGCAGGACTGCTATCCTCCGAATTGTCATAGTAACCGCGAATGCCCAGTGGATAGCCCTCGGCAAAGTCCGGATCCACATCGCCATAATAATAAGTGGCCACACCAATACCGGCCTTGAGAAATTTTTCTATGGGAAAACGAACCGAACCTGGTACCTCAGTGGGCTTGACCCTCTTCTGACTGACTGGATCCCACACCAGCGTTTCGACAATGCCTGGATCTTCAAAGACGACAGAAGGTGCAGTAAATCCAATCATCAGGAGCATGGGAGCAGGACTATTTGTCGATGCGGGAATATACTCCACCAGATCGAAGCTGGGCGACGAAGGGCCATCCGCCAAATGGATTTTGACTTGTTTACGGATCGCCGCGCCGTCAAACACAGGGGTTCCGCTATCGAGCACCTCGACAGATCCACCTTTAGCTTCTGAAGGCACCTTGCCAAAAACCAGCGTTTCATAATGACCAAGAATCTCGGGGCGACGATGACTCCACCAGTTTTCCGCATCCGTCACAGTTTGGCCGTTATTCATGACCAGCGGATCTGGGAGAGTATAGGGTTTAACGTTGGCTTCGTCGTAATTCGCTGTGACCACTTCAGCCTCTTCTACACCTTCCCCGGGCCGGATCTGTTTTAACTCGGCGTCTATTTGAGCCAGTACTTCATCCGTTAGCATACCGCCCGAGTAGCCCTGAATGCCTTTCAGGGTCGTATTACGCATCATTTTGACGCGGGAACTTTTGACAATTTTAGGGGCATATTTTTCCAGAACCGCTTTGGTCTCGGGATTATCCAGTAGAGAACCTATTGAGGAAGTAGTAGTGCTGTAACTAGCTGCAGAACCAGTAATCGAAATATCAGATGGCACACTTGAATCACAAGACATCAGTGAAAGACAGACCGTTAATAATAAGATCAATCGGGTAAATGAATACGTCATGGGGCTCCAGAGTATAATTTATTATTAGATTTTTAACTTGGGTCTAGAAGTGCAGTTGTTCAATGTTCATCAGCCTACCTTGATCTTCACGCCATCCATTTTGACACATCCCTGTGACTGGATTTAACTATAGAAGGTGTCTACTTTATTTGGGGAACCCTAGTCCAGTAGAGGCCGAAGGCCGGAACCATGTTTGAGAGTACTGTTATGCTGATCTTTTAAAAACTTTACCAACATGAACGAGACTGGTTAGTTCAATCAACGGTTTAATGATTAACTGCGCACTACCCACTATAAATAACCAAGTACCATTTTCAATAAGGGACTCATTTAAAAAGAAAACACTACCGATCAAAAACCAGACAGCTATTAGCAAATCATTGAATGCGCCTAGAGCTTCATAACGACGCTGAATCACTATATGGTCATTGAAAATATCTATATCTAATTCGGTACCTTGTCTCACAAATACTCCTTAGCTAGAACAATTTATAAACGCAAAAACGGAGACAGGCACTCACATATAGTCCTAATGCAAAACTTTAGCATGATATTTCATTAAATCTCATACAAAAAGTAACAGTTCCCACCTCGTTAGGGTTGAAGACGCACTGACTTTTTAGTCTCATCTTCGTCACATCAACAAACCTTCATTACCTCCCAGATGACTCAACCTCGAAAGCAACTGGTTTCACCCTCCGACACGCCCTTCTACCACTGCGTTTCCCGCTGTGTAAGACGCGCGTTTCTCTGTGGTACTGATTCCGTGACAGGTCAGGATTACGAACATCGCCGACCGTGGATAGAAAACCGTATCCGGCTACTGAGCTCTCTGTTTGCTATCGACATTTGCGCCTATGCTGTGATGAGCAATCACTACCATCTGATCGTCAAAATTAATTCTTCGGATGACTGGTCGGATCAAGACGTCGTAGATCGCTGGCTGACTTTGTTTAAGGGGCCTATTCTCGTTCAACGCTTTCGCAATGGCGAGGCCTTGGCTCAAGTTGAGAGAGACACGGTGTCGCAGATTCTTGAAGTTTGGCGAAAACGGTTGCAGGATCTGAGCTGGTTCATGAAGTGTCTGAATGAACCCATCGCCCGAATGGCCAATGCCGAAGACAACTGTACCGGCCACTTCTGGGAATCCCGATTCAAGTCCCAGGCTCTACTGACCGAGGAAGCCCTGCTTTCGTGCATGGCCTATGTCGATCTCAACCCCATTCGGGCTGGCATGGCCCGAACACCAGAATCCTCTGAACACACCAGCATCAAAGAACGCATCCAACCCACCATCAATCTGGCCGATGCCATCAAGGGTCAAGATCTGTCTTCAGAGTTACATGTGCCAATCAAACCCTTGCTGTCTTTTGAGGACTCTGTAAAGCCTGATCTCCAAACCGGCATCGCTTACTCACTAAGCGACTATTTACAACTGGTCGATTGGACCGGACGGGCGATTCGCGATGACAAGACGGGCTCAATATCAACCCATTTACCTCCCATCCTATCCCGACTCAACATCCCCGCCG
>NZ_CBFIHX010000196.1:0-4223 GCF_965662505.1 Pseudomaricurvus sp.
CAAATAAAGCTGAATACCGGTACCATTGTTCAATTCCAGAACTTCAATACGGGCGGTCGGAAGAATATCGTGGACAACGTCGGTGAGAGTCGTACTGATCAAACGGATAAATTCCTGAATTGTAAGCCAATGTTTGGGAAGTAGGCATGTAAAGCCACATTATAAGCATAAACCCCACTTCATTCTCAAGCGCCTCACCGCGCGCTCAGCGTGATTACGGCCTGAAGTGAATCTCGGCCTTATGCATATTAGTTTGGTCGGAACATCGTTGATAGCATAAAACTCTAAAAAGTGTGCAGGCTTAACAGTCAGTGGCGCCCAAAATCGGCAGAATATGCTTTCATTCTAAAAACACAGGGCCTTATTCATGCGTCTCGGTTCAGGTAGCCACCTAACACCAATTCGCACTCTGATGCTTTCACTGCTTCTGATGAGCGGTGTCTTCGCGCACGCGGATACCGACAGCACAGAAGAAGGCCAGTGGCTCCAATATCTAAAAAACTCTCAATCTGGCGCCGCGATGCCACAAATCTATATGGACAAAGACGAGTCCATCAGCCTGACTCAGGAAGACCTGCAACGCCTTACCGGCACCTACGACGAGTCAGATGAAGGTAAGCACTCCAAAATGCAGTTCAGCGACCTGAATTATCAGGCCGATGTCAGTGAGGATTACGTGCAACTGCGCCTTTTCATGCGCTTCTGAGATCTAACGCCTCTCTCCTCAAACCTAACGCCACTCCTCAAGAAAGAACATCCCGCCCAACAAGTCTCAAAGCAGAGATCGATTACACAGCCTGTTCCGACGACTCGTGTTGCTCGCCTGGATCCTCTGAACCTGATGGCGCATCTGAATTTCGGCCATCTGAACGCGGACTGCTGACAACCGTCGTTCCGATACCTGTGCCTGACCCCAAAAGTACACCCAGCCAGCGCGTGCCCTCTGCACTTTCCAGAGCAATTTTAACGGTCATGGTCAACGGAACAGACAACAACATTCCGACAGGCCCCAATACCCAGCCCCAAAACACCAATGACAGGAACACAACCAGTGTCGAAAGATCGAGCCCCTTGCCCATCATGCGGGGTTCCAGAACGTTACCTACCACACCATTGACAGCCACATACCCCAAGGCGGTCAGAGCCGCTTCCGATACCCCGAGCTGCACCAAAGCCAGCAGAACCGCCGGTACTGCCGCCAAAATGGACCCCAAGTTGGGCACAAAGTTGAGCAGGAATGCCAACAATCCCCACAGAGCCGGATAATCCACCCCTAGCCACCACAACCAGGCCATTACCAGCAGGCCGGTGAGTACACTGAGACCCGTTTTGATCGCCATATATTGGTTGATGCTTTTGGTAAACCGACTCATCGCACGCACCATATGTTCTGCCTGAGGGTGCGCATGAAGAATTTTATCGCTGAAACGAACGTCTTCGGCGAGGATAAAAATCACCGTTAACAGAATCAGCACCGCGTTGGTCATGACATTTCCGAAAGATGCGAGGGTATTGCCCACAAAAGACAGCGCCACGCTGGGGTTCAGAACCTCTCTCCACATCCCTTCCGGTAGGTTGACCCCTTTCCCTTGCAAGAACGTCTGCAAGTTCAAACTCAGAACCTGTAAACGCTCCTGATACTCAGGTAAATCCCCGCGGAAAGCCTGAATAGAAGAGCCCACAACGACGCCCACAAGATAGCCCGCTATCACAATAACCGATAAGACAATCATCAAAGCCAGCCAGCCCGGCAAGCCTTTACGCTTTAGCCATCCCAATGGCGGGAAACAAATCACAGCAATAAACAGGGACAGAAGGAAGGGAACCAAGAGCGCTTCCGCGGCTTTCATGCCGGCAATAACGACGACAAAAGCAGCCATCACCACCATAAATCGAGCAACCGGTGTATTGGGAGCGACCATAGAATATCCTTATTACGTAAAATGATAGATTCGTTTCTGCAAACGATAAATTCGGGCAATACGCCCCGACCTGTTAGGAAAACGTGCTGTCAGGGTCAAAAAATCAGCGGGTACTGTCGTTCAACACATCGTGTTTCAGCTGATCCAAAACCTCCCTCAGGTCTGTTAACCCTTGAGGACTCAATATTATTCCATCGTGGTTATCACCAATGAAATGCGCCTCATCGATATCCTGACACCTCTGCCTGATCTGCTCCAGCAAGGGATCGTGACGAATAGGGTAGCCGCAAAAAAACTGCCAGTCAGTTTCGGTTGCCTGTCCCAGCAGCATCCATTCCAGCAGCTGGATGGTCTTTTCCCGGTTCACCCGATAATAAGGATTTCTCACCCAGAACAACACACCCACAACCGCAGCACAGATGAACACACTCAGTAAAATGGACACCAACAGCTGCACACACAATCCTTTTAGGGAAACAGTAACAATTTAACGGCCAGAATCAGAATGACCGCCACCAACACCGGTTGCACCAGGGCCGCTCCTTTATGAATCACTAATTGCGATCCCAATCGTGCTCCAAGAAACTGAGCCACCGCCATTGCGATGGCCAGCGCCCACACCACCTGCCCGGCCAAAACAAAGATCACCATAGACGTGGTATTCGTGACCAGTACCAGCGGTTTGGTGTGTGCCGTAGCCTTTCTCAGGTTAAATCCTCTGAGTGACGAAAACGCCACGGCGAAGAAAGATCCCATACCCGGCCCCAAAAAACCGCCATAGAAACCAATGCCTCCACCAATCACCGGATCAAAACGTTTAGCACTCCAACGCGGTTCAGTATCTTCATCAGACATCCGCGGGGAGATGGCAACATAGATAGCCAGGGCAATCAACACATAGGGAAGCAATCTTTCCAGTAAATCCGAATCCAGCTGCTGTACCGCCAAGGTGCCACACACAGCTCCAATGAATGCATACACCATAGACATTTTCATGCTGGCCAGATCTATATGTCCTTTGCGAAGAAAATTCATGGCCGAAGACAGGGTTCCAAACACACTTTGAAATTTATTGGTGGCCAAGGCATTCAGCGGCGGTACTCCCGCAGCCAGCAACACAGGCAACACAATTAAACCACCCGACCCCGCTATCGCACTGATAAACCCCGCCAAAAAACCAATGGCCGTCAGGAAAACAAACATCGCGGCGGACAGATCAACGCCTTCCATTCTTATTCCTCATAACGGCTATGACCTTACATCTCGTCTTCTATCGGCAGATGAGAAATAAACCAATCTTCAATTTGCTGCATAAAAGAGCTTGCCGGTTGCTCCGTCCGCACTTCCTGATCCGAAACCCAGACCACCTGATTCTTGTCATTGAATTCCAGATGCCACGCATTAACCTTGGCAAAATCTGGCTCTACGCTCGCCCTGACAGCTTCATTCAGACTTTCATCCTCGACTAAAAGCCCCATTTCAGTATTTAGCTTTAGCGATCTGGGATCTAAATTTGCACTGCCAATAAATACCTTATCGTTATCGAAGACAAACACCTTCGCATGCAGCGCTAAATCTTTCGTATCCGTTGGTGGAAACATATAAAGAGACTTTTCTTGCGCATCTACCCGCACTTCGTGCAGTTTGGCTCCATGGGACATCAAGTTATGAATATGATTCCGATAAGCACTGTGTGCCGCAAGGTGATTGTTGGACCGAAGAGAATTGGTCAGGATACGGACTGTGACTCCCCGATCAATTGCACGCTCTACCGCGCCCTCCAGATGAACTGTTGGGATCAGATAAGCAGAGATCAGCAGAATTTCATCGTCCGCTTGATCAAATAACCTCACCAATTCATTGGCCACCTGAACAGGTGCGTGATCGATATCCTCTGGACGCTCCTGTGCAGGTTCATCAACATACAGGGTGACCTCCCCGAAAAAAGCCCCCTCAAGTAGTTCCACCCAGCGTTCCTGACGCGTATCTGCAGACTCTTCTGTATGCAGATACGTGTTTTCCGATGCAATTCTTTGTGCTTCTTTCAATGGCAAGGCAGACGGTGTTACATGCGATAGTCTATCAATGGGAATCGACCAGCGGTCATTCCAGTACTCATCAAAACTGGCTGTTAAATCCTCAATCACCGGCCCGCCAACTAATAACTCCATATCTCTAAAATTTGCCCGCCCATGCAAACCGTAATACTCATCAGCAAGGTTGCGCCCACCGACAATGGCGACTCGATTGTCCACGATCATCGCTTTATTATGCATGCGGTGATCCAATCGTTTAAATTCT
>NZ_CBFIHX010000197.1:0-4152 GCF_965662505.1 Pseudomaricurvus sp.
GATGGAAAATCCTTTGCCGTGCAGCAGGTTACTCAGTTGATTGCTCAGGGTTTGGTCATCGTCAATGATTAATATACGGGCACTTGCCATAGAGCCACCTCGCCTGAGCTACACATCGAAGTGGTGGCAGCTCAGTCAGGAATGTTAAGGCGCGTTCGGTTTTGGGATCTGTCGTCGGCGCAAAATGAGCTCATTATAATATTGCTAATAGTTCTCATTTGCAATGTGGTCTTGCGATTATTCCGGAGCTTTGGTTTGTCCGCCGTGGATTTTCTCCCGCAGGGTCTGGAAGAGCTTGAAGAAGATCGGCACCAACAGGGTACCGCCAATGGCTGCGGCGATGGTGCCGCCAAAGATCGATAACCCCAGTGACACCCGCGCTGCCGAACCTGCACCGCTGGCAATGACCAGTGGGAAAACGCCGACGAGGAATGAAATCGCGGTCATGCACACTGGTCGGAAACGCAAGCGAGCGGCCTCAACGGTGGCGTCTTGCAAGTCTCTGCTCTCTGTTTCACGCAGAGATTTTGCAAACTCCACAATCAGAATGGCGGTTTTTGCCGCCATGCCAATGAGCAGCACCAGACCAATCTGGCCATACAGGCTCAGGGAGGCTCCGGCAATCAGCATGCCGAGCAGTGCGCCAATCATCGCAATGGGGACGGACAGTATGATCGCCACGGGCATGGTCATGGATTCGTAAAGCGCGGCCAAAAACAGGTAGGTAAACAACAGCGACAGCCCCAGAGCAATGGGCGCCATATTGCCGGATTTTCGCTCTTCAAAGCTGGCGCCGGTCCAGTCGTATTTGTAACCGTCCGGCAGTTGCGACAGAGAAAGTTTGTCGATGGCCTGCATGGCTTCGCCGGAGCTGTACCCCTGCGCTTCGTTGGGGCGGCCATTCACGGTGGCGGAGTCGTAGGTGTTGTAGCGATACAAAATATCGGCACCTTGTGTCGGCTGGGTTTGTACCAGCGCTTGCATCGATACCATATCGCCCTGTGCGTTGGGGACAAACAGGTTGCGCAGGTCTTGTTCGGTCTGGCGGAATTGGGCGTCGGCCTGGACCATAACCCGGTAGGTTTGTCCGAACAGATTGAAATCGTTGACGTAATAGCCACCCAGTTCGGTTTGCAGTGTCAGGAAAATATCACTGATCGACACGCCCAGGGATTTGGCGTGTACCCGATCGATGATCAGTTCAATTTGTGGGTAGTCGGCGCGGAAGGTGGAAAATGCTCCGCTGACTTGCTGCAGGTTATTGATTTCCGGTAGCAGGGTATTCAGCGTCGTCGCCATTGCCTGCTCTCCCTGACTTTGTGTGTCCTGAAGAATGTAGGAGAAGCCCGCTACTGCACCCATCCCTGGCAGGGCAGGAGCGCCAAAAATGGTAACTCTGCCACCGGGAATGTTTCGAAACAGGTTGGTGTATTTCTCCTGTAGGGCAAATTGGTGCTCCGACGGGTCGGTGCGTTCTTCCCAGGGTTTTAGTTTTACAATGATCATCCCCGCATTGGGTTGCAGGGCACTGTTGAGAACACTAAAGCCATTCACTGCCAGCAGAGTTTCGATGGCCGGATCTTTTTCAAGTACCGTGTGCAGTTGATCAATATAGTCAGATGTGCGGTTCAGTGAAGCCGCCGGAGGTAATTGCACCTCAACCATAAAGAAGCCTTTGTCTTCTTCCGGAATAAAACTGGTGGGTGTCTGAGTAAACAGAAATCCGAGTAACGCAAACAGCGCAACGATCAACGCCGAGCTGATGAGCAGGCGAGCGGACAGCCACGACACGATGCGTACATAACCATGAGTGATACGTGCGAACAGCGAATTAAATCCGCGGATCATCAAGTTAGGTTTGTGTTCAGAATGTTTTAGCAACAGCGAACAGAGCGCCGGACTCAGGGACAAAGCATTGATCATGGAGATAATGACGGCAACCACCAGCGTGATACCAAACTGGGCAAACATTTCTCCGGTGATGCCGGGTAATAACAACGTCGGACCAAATACGGCCATCAATACCGTGGAGGTGGCAAAAATGGGGGCAGCCACTTCTTTCATGGCTTTCTCTGTCGCCGGTCGTGCCTCCAGCCCTTCGTCGTGCATGATCCGTTCGACGTTCTCCACCACAATGATCGCATCATCCACAACTAAGCCAATCGCCAAAATCAGCGCAAACAGAGTCACGGTGTTGATGGTCAGCCCCAGCAAGTACAGAACCGCCAGGGTGCCAATGATGGAGACTGGCACTGCAATTGTGGGCACAAGAGTGGCGCGGACACTGCCCAAAAATAAATAGGTGACAAAGATCACCAGCGCAATGGTGAACAGCAGCGTGAGCAGTGTTTCTTCCAGCGAGGCTTTAATAAACAGGGTAGTGTCGTGACCAATAACATAATCCACGCCCTTGGGGAAAAACGGTTTCAGCTCCTCCATTTTGGCGCGTACTGATTCGGCAACTTCCAGTGAGTTGGCGTCAGAGAGTTTGTAGATGGCGAGCAGTACGCCGGGTTTGTTGTTGTATTCGCCAAAGCCTTTGTAGACTTCGGAGCCCAGCTCCAGACGAGCTACGTCTTTCAATCGTAAAATGGCACCGTGGGCGCCGGTACGCAAAATGATGTTGCCGAATTCTTCTTCAGATGCCAGCCTGCCTTTGGTTTTCAACACATACTGAAACTGGGTGTCGGGAGAGTTGGGGGCTGCACCCAGCTGTCCCACCGCCGCCTGGAGGTTTTGTTCCTGGATGGCAGCAAACACCTGACTGACGGAAATGTTGTTGTTGGCCAGTTTGATCGGATCGAGCCATACCCGCATGCCGTAGTTGAGCGCACCAATGATGTTGGCATCGCCCACACCGGCAATCCGTGCGAGTTCCGGGGCGATATTCAAACTGGCGTAGTTGGATAAAAACACACCGTCCAGGCTCTCATCGGGTGAGAAAAGACTGACCACCATGAGCATGTCGGAAGACGTTTTCCGCACCTTGATACCGCGCTTGATCACTTCTGTGGGCAGGCGAGGTTCTGCGAGGGCAACACGGTTTTGCACATCCACCTGAGCCAGTGAGGCATCCATGCCATTTTCGAACGTCAGGGTGAGCGAGTAGGTACCATCACTGGCCGATTGTGATTGCATGTAAACCATGCCTTCGGCGCCGTTGACCTGATCTTCAATGGGGCCGGCAACGGTTTCTTTGACTACTTCAGCGCTGGCACCAGGATAGCTGGCAATTACCCGGACTTTAGGCGGCGCAATGTCCGGGTATTGATCCACCGGCATGACGATGGCTGCTAACAGACCGAGGATTGTGATCAGAATGGAAATGACAAACGCAAAGCGCGGACGTTTGATAAAAAACTGCGGTCCCATAAGGGGCTCCATTGATCATCGAATGAGTGTTAACAGGCTTGTGCTGAAAATATCGGTGGTTTATGGGTGCTCACGAATTGGGTTATTCGTTGAGAGTGACCGCCATGCCCGGTTTGAGCCCCTGCATTCCTGGCGATATCACTCTGGCGCCTTCATCGAGTCCTGTTTTAACAGCCCAGTCTTTGCCATCTCGAATGCCCACATCAATGTTTTGTCGTTGAATGATTTGGTCGTTATCAACCAGAAGCACAAAGTGCCCCTGTTGATCCTGTCGCACGTGGGTTTGCGGGATCACGATGCGCGTCACTTCCTGCATCGCTTTGCCTTTAACGGTGACATTTTGTCCAGGCAGTAGCAGCCCGTCCGGGTTGGGGAAAACGGCGCGGGCGATGATCATGCCGGAAGACTCAGCGGATTCATGTGACCAGTTCTGAAACTCGCCTTCCTCGGGGTAATCGACATTTCCTGCCAGAGTCAGGCTGACGTGAAACTCCGGAATCTCGCGACCTTCATGCTCCATCTTTGTTCTCAACATGACGATGGCGTTGTATTTGCTGAGTTCAACACTGGTGGCGATATAGATGGGGTCTAATTGCACCAGTTCGAACAGCGCTTTGCCGGAAGGTGTGACATTGTCACCGACGGCGTAAGCGGGCTTGCTGATTCTGCCGGAAAATGGGGCGTAAATTTTGGTGTGCTTGATGTCGAGCTGTGCTTTTTCCAGTTGAGCCTGAGCTTTGCCCACGGATGCTTTGGCGACTGAGACATTGGCTTTGGCTT
>NZ_CBFIHX010000198.1:0-4152 GCF_965662505.1 Pseudomaricurvus sp.
TTCTTAGAGATACAATGGCACCATTAGTTACTGAGGACACTCTTGTATACCAAGAAATTGAAAATGAGATATTTGGCTAACGATAATGGAGTTAGCAACTACTAGCCTAATATCTATTTTCAGTCTAGTGAATTACGACCGTACAGTTATTGACAGAACTCCAAGTGGCCAATCCATCAGGATGCGTGGCTGCCGCCACGCACTCCTGCTGAATAGGCTGCACTAATACTTCTCTTTTGTATCTTCCAGCTTAATGTTCTCGTAATAGCATCGTTTACGCCATCGGTGACTCCGAGGACTCGCTCACCGATTGGCTCTCCGTATTTACCTGGTGTGTCTATCTAGGTCTTAAGCATTTTTATTGGAAGTAATTTCTTTGCTTGTTCTATACCGCCTAGTTTTTCGATAAAGGTTTGCCAGTCTCCTTTATCAGCAGCATGAAGCGCTTCAGAGAGAATTCCTTCTGGTGCAGTGCTTAACCTTCGTATTTCCCGCCAAAGCCCAACAGGATCAGTGCCAAAGAACTGAAACTGTCTAATGGCAAATATGGAAGCCCAAGCAGCAACGCGGAGACTAGGTGATTTGGCGTCATTACCGCACCAATTAAATAAATCCTATATTTGGCGGAAGATATCGCTTGTAGTATGGTGAATTCTAATAAAAAGAGCGTTTAATACTTCCTGTGCTTTCCAACCGCTAACCGAGGAGTTTCGAGATGACCGAACTGATCGTAGGGCTTATTCTTTTTCTGGGGATTCACTCCGCGTCAATCGTTGCGCCTGTTGCAAGGGACAAAGCGGCCGTTCGATTGGGCGAGTATGGTTGGAAGGGACTTTACTCGGTGATTGCTCTGGTCGGGCTGATTCTGGTGATTCGGGGGTATGGCGATGCTCGACTCGATCCGATCGTCCTTTATTCATCTCCAGAGTGGACACGTCATCTGGTGATGCTTCTGATGCTGCCAGTGTTCGTTTTTTTTCTGGCCGCCTATCTCCCGGGCAGGATTTCACATACGCTGAAACACCCAATGCTGGTGGCCGTTAAGCTCTGGGCGGCTAGTCACTTGTTGGCCAATGGGGCATTGGCCGATGTGCTGCTTTTCGGTAGTTTTTTAGCCTGGGCCGTGGTTGACCGCATTTCAATAAAGCGTCGATCTGTCCGGGATAATCCCCGTTTTCCTTCTGGGAAGGCCAATGACCCAGCTGCGATCGTCGGAGGTTTAGCACTCTACCTGGCTTTCGTGTTCTGGCTGCATCCGGTACTGATCGGCGTGGCGATTATCCGATAACACCATCCATACATATCTTGAGCTTCGGGCTCCCTTAAACTGAACAAATAAAAAAGCCCTAATACAGTGCATGTATTAGGGCTCTAGTTTTTAGAGCGATGCTAGACTCGGAATAGAACCGCAAAATGCGCTAGACATAGAAGTCCAAGTCTTCCTGAGCTTTAAGCAAATCCCGCATTTTGATGGGATCGTCGCCATAGAAGAAGACCAGGCCCCAGTGTGTACCGAAGGCCGATCGTTCGGGTACTGTTTCTTCGGTGGGCGCAACCAACTCGTGAAAATCAAAATATGGATTTTCGGTAGTCTCTTTTGGCATTTCCAGCTTGCTGACTACGCGACGGCGGGGATAGACACCAAAGCACCCGGCATAGCCTTTTGCGCCTTCCACTTCTTTTGGAAAGAAGTTCGCCACCTCTTCTTTGGTGCTCTTAGGGTCGAAAACTAACATGGATGCTTGATAAGCACTGAACCCATAGGCACGCTCAATCAATTCGAACGCCTTAAATCCGGGTGGTCGATAAGCGATCTCGCCAAAGTACATTTCACCATCGGCGGTCACAAAGTACTCGGGATGAATCAGCCCAAATTTGATATCGAAGGTCTTAATCAGTTTCTCGATCTGTTTGGTGATCGCATTACGCCAGCTTTCCAGTTCATGGGTAGCAGGCACAAAGACCGAATAACCCAAAGTCACGTACTCGGAGATGTTCAGAAATTTGATCTCACCATCGTGAATCCAGGCTTCTACTGCGAATTCCCAGCCATCAAGGTGGCTTTCCATAAGTAATGGATACTCTTCATCCGGAATGTTATCAATTTCTTCAATTGTGCGGATCATCCGATGTCCAAGGCAGCCGGCCTTGTCGAATGCTTTAACGTGAATCGGATCATCGGGATCGCCGTCGAGTTTCAGCAGTGTCTGGTTGACGCGCTTCATAAAGCGGATGATGTCGTCTTTTTCGTGAGCTTCTTCGAAAATCCCTACCCGTATACCACCCAGCTGGGCACGGCGCTTCATCAATGCTTTATCCCGAAACAGGATGGACTGACCGTACATACGTGGGTTATCCATCAGGACCGAGTTGATAGCGCCTGACCACTCTACGGTTTCTTCAAACAGGGGGATAGCAACATCAACGCCTTCGGCTTTTAGTCGCTCGGCAATTTCCATGGATCGATCATTCAGGCGTACAAAGTCCCATTGAATGTATGGAATATTATTTGCCGCGCAAAAATCAGCGGCCCAGTCGGGTGCGACCACCACATATCGACGATCAAACTTCTGAGCAGCTTTAATGGCGTTGAGGCTCCAGCCCAGTAATGCGATGTACCCCTTGTTCGGATCCTTGGGGGTTTCCGTTCCTTTCACAGAGTCCAGCGTGGGATCGGCCCAGCTTGAAACCTCGGTGGTTTTCGGACTTTCGGATTTTGTCGACATATTATGCTCTCCTCAATAAGTTGTGGAAAATGACGCTTAGGTTCGCAGCGTCAGTGATGGTCGTTCTGTGATTGTGGGGCTGGCTAACTAGCGTCCAACAGCCCAACTGTCTTGAGCCAAGCTGATGGCGTGTTGGACATCATCGATAGGTATATCGTTCGACTCACCTTTTTCGAGTGGGTCGTAATGAAACACATACAGCCTTGAGGCGAACTCGGCTACTGGCAAAGAAGCTTCACCATAAAGCTCACCATGGCCTTGGGTCGAGGTAACAATGTTTTGCCCCCAATTTTGACCGCTGTCATTATTCGGGTTGAAAAAATAGACGCGCATAACCTCGTCCGGGTCCAGTGCAAGCCTTTGAATTGTGATGGCGTGCCAGCCAAGAAATCGCTTGGCACTGTCGGTCACAGCAATACCGGCCGGTTGCGGATTGATGACCGGAATGTTGCCATTGTAAAAAGGGTGATAAGCGGCATAAAAGTCACGAATAAACCCTTCAAAATCTTTCAGACCACCCGTAAATACGTCAACGGCTATGCGAAATCCGTGACCGACATGATCACCGTGGAATTCGGCGTTGACCCATTTATGGGGATCTTCTCCTCGCCCAGCACTACGACGACCCATTTCAAAATAGATGCGGTCCAGGTGTGGAACAGTGAGCAGTGATACGGCATCAACGTCCACCGGGGGCTCGCTGGCAAGTCCAGTACCGAGATCCCGAGAAGAAATACTGTCACCTTCAAAACGCATGACCACTTCGTCATCGCGTGCCGCCCATGCAAGGATCCGAAGCAGTTCCATAGGCATGTTGTAAGCCCACATGGAGATAGCACGCGTAGACTGACAAGTCGGATAGTTTCCTTGTCCCACACCTAACGGTCGTCCGAGCACATTCAGCACGTCGGCAAGCAGAAAACACTCTGGTGAGCGGCTTTGACCAAAGACTGCCACTATTTTCTGTGTCGCCACATCGCACAGCGATAATCGTATTTGTCGCCACAGAGACGGTGCTACGGAAGGAGCGTAGAGAATGCCGCGCTCAAGCATCATAGCCAGGCCATAGGCACACTGACTGGTCTCTGGAAACAGGGCTTCATCAATCAGGGTATGAATCAATGCCGGATAGCAGTGAAAAGCGTCGGCTCCTGTATAGCTCAGCCCTAAAGCTGTAGGAATCAGGTCATTCCAGCGGGTGCGCAGGTAGCGTATAAAGCATGGCATGTAGGGTGAGACTAATCCCGTGCTGTGCATGGCCTTAGCAAAGGCGATGGCCTCCTGCAACAACATAGCATCGTCCATTTCCCTGATTCGCTCGGCATAAATGTCGAAGCCGGGATCTTCACGACAACCCTCTGTAGGGCTGAACACAGCATGGATAAGCTGCAACGCTTCGTCACCGACTTCACCGCCGATCGCATCC
>NZ_CBFIHX010000199.1:0-4057 GCF_965662505.1 Pseudomaricurvus sp.
TGGCCACCAAACAAACCAAGGGCCTGACTCCCGAAGAACTGACCTGGCACACCCCGGAAGGCATCGACATCAAGCCGCTTTACACCAAGGCTGATGTTGAAAATCTGGAGTTTGCAGACACCTACCCGGGTATGGCGCCCTATGTCCGCGGCCCCATGGCCACCATGTACGCCGGTCGTCCCTGGACCATCCGTCAGTACGCCGGTTTTTCTACCGCTGAAGAATCCAACGCCTTCTACCGCAAAAACCTGAAGGCCGGCGCTCAGGGTGTTTCCGTCGCATTCGATCTGGCCACACACCGTGGTTACGATTCCGACCATCCCCGCGTTTCTGGCGATGTCGGTAAAGCCGGTGTGGCAATCGACTCGGTAGAGGACATGAAAATCCTGTTCGACGAGATCCCACTGGATCAAGTGTCTGTTTCCATGACGATGAACGGTGCGGTACTGCCCATTCTGGCAAACTACATCGTCGCCGCCGAAGAACAAGGCGTCACTCAGGACAAGCTGGCAGGAACCATTCAGAACGATATTCTGAAAGAGTTTATGGTGCGTAATACCTATATTTACCCACCTGCCCCATCCATGAAGATCATCGGCGACATCATTGGTTACACCTCTGAGCACATGCCGAAGTTCAACTCCATCTCGATCTCCGGTTACCACATTCAGGAAGCCGGTGCCGACGCCGCTCTGGAACTGGCTTACACCTTGTCTGACGGTCGCGAATACGTACGTACAGCCCTGAACGCAGGACTGGACGTGGATGCTTCGCACCTCGCCTGTCGTTCTTCTGGGGTATTTCCATGAACTTCTACATGGAAATCGCCAAGCTGCGCGCCGGTCGCCTGCTGTGGAACCGCATCATGTCGGAGTTCGAACCCAAGAACCCGAAATCTTCCATGCTGCGTACCCACTCACAGACGTCTGGCTGGTCACTGACCGAGCAGGATCCTTACAACAACGTGGTGCGTACCACCATTGAAGCCATGGCGGCGGTATTCGGTGGCACCCAGTCACTGCACACCAACGCATTGGACGAAGCGGTTGCCCTGCCCACTGAGTTCTCTGCCCGTATTGCCCGTAATACCCAGATCATTATCCAGGAAGAAACCGGTATTACTCAGGTGGCTGATCCCTGGGGCGGTTCCTACATGATGGAATCCCTGACTCAGGACATCGCCGATAAGGCGTGGGAACTGATTGAAGAAATCGAAGAGAACGGCGGCATGGCGAAAGCCATCGAAGCTGGTCTGCCAAAACTGCGTATTGAAGAATCCGCAGCCAAGAAGCAGGCTCGTATCGACCGTGGTGAAGATGTGATCGTCGGTGTAAACAAGCATATTCTCGAAAAAGAAGACGACCTGGATATTCTGGAAGTGGATAACGTCCGCGTTCGCGACTCCCAGATCGCTCACCTGAAAAAGCTGCGCTCCGAGCGTGACAACGACGCGGTAAATGCAGCCCTGGCAGCCATCACCGAAGCCGCCAAAACCGGCAAAGGCAACCTGCTGGACCTGTCCGTGAAAGCGGCTCGTCTGCGCGCTACCGTTGGGGAGATTTCAGACGCTATGGAAGAAGAGTTTGGTCGTTACAACGCTCAGGCCCGCACCATCTCTGGTGTCTACGGCGCACCTTACGAAGACGACAGCGATTGGCAGGCGATTAAGTCTGACATCGAGTCCTTTGAAAATGACCACGGCCGCCGCCCTCGTATGCTGGTGTGCAAAATGGGTCAGGACGGTCACGACCGTGGCGCCAAAGTCATTGCGACAGCTTTCGCTGACGTAGGTTTCGACATTGATCTCTCGCCTATGTTTTCCACACCGGAAGAAGTGGCCAAGCAAGCGGTTGAGAACGACGTGCACGTAGTCGGCGTCTCATCTCAAGCTGCCGGCCACAAGACTCTGGTACCGGAACTGATCGCTGAGCTGAAAAAACAAGGCGCGGAAGACATTATCGTCGTTGCCGGTGGCGTGATCCCCAAACAGGATTACGAGTATCTGTACGAAGCTGGCGTAAAAGGCATCTTTGGTCCTGGCACCAAGATTCCTCTGGCCGCTCGCGGCGTGCTGGACGAAGTTCGCAAAGCGAACGCCTGATCCGGCGTTTAAGCCAATTGGTACAGCCTATTGTCTTATCAATGGCTGTACCAACTTTTGCTGTACTGTCAGTTACTGTACTACCTGTTGTTGTACTACCTGTTGTTGTACTACTTATTGCTGTACTAACTATTGCTGTACTACGTTGCCCCCTCTGGGGGCATTTTTTTAGCTTTCGTTTTATAGTTCAAAGACACCACTATTCAGTTACTTAATGATTGAACACCAAGTCTTGAGGAGCATCGATGTCGAACATCAATCTGGACCTGTTGCGTCAGGGAAACCGTCGTGCACTGGCCAAAGCCATTACTCTGGTGGAAAGCAAGCTCGACAACCATCGCGCCCAAGCACAGGAACTTCTGGAAGGCGTTCTGCCAGAAACTGGTAACAGTATCCGCATTGGCATCAGTGGCATCCCGGGTGTCGGTAAATCGACCTTTATTGAAGCCTTCGGCAAGCAGCTGATCAGTTTGGGCCACAAGGTCGCTGTTCTCGCGGTGGACCCTAGCTCCCCACTGCGTGGTGGCAGCATTTTGGGGGATAAAACCCGCATGGAAGAGCTTTCCCGGGAAGAGAACGCGTTTATCCGTCCCTCCCCCTCTGAGGGCTCTCTGGGAGGCGTTGCGCAGAAAACCCGGGAAACCATGCTGCTGTGCGAGGCCGCCGGCTATGACGTGATTCTTGTGGAAACTGTCGGTGTGGGTCAGTCAGAGTATGAAGTGGCCGCGATGGTGGATTTCTTCCTGGTTCTGATGATCCCGAACGCTGGCGATGAACTGCAAGGCATCAAGCGCGGCATTATGGAGCTGGCGGACGCGCTGGTGATCAACAAAGCCGACGGCGAGAGCATCAACCTCGCTCAACGCACCAAACAGCATTACCAGAACGCCTTTCACCTGATCAAACACGGCAGCTTCTGGACGCCCCGAGTAGAAACCTGTTCAGCTCTGGAAAAAGACCGTATTAACCACGTTTGGGAAATGATCAGCGAGTACCAGCAGCTGGCTATGGACAACGAGGCTTTTCACGAGAAGCGCGCCCGTCAAAACTCAGAGTGGCTGAAAAAACTGATCCACGAAATGCTGGAAATGCGACTGAAGCAAAACCCGAAAGTCAGGGACAAAATGCCGACACTGCAGCACGAGGTCATGAACAACATCACCACCCCTTACAATGCCGCCAAGCAAATTGTAGAGTTGCTGTAACACCCGTTAACCTGTTCAACTATTGCTCAGATCGCATATTGATCAGGGGTGTTAATAAATGTAATTCTCGCGAGGCAAACCACCAGACAGGGACGTAATTGATTGATTTTTCGCCAAAAAATCGGTAATTCGAAGGATTCTGAGGGCCGGCAACTATGTCTAGAGTTAGTCCTCTTTTACGTGCATAATGTTGCGCCTCTTAGCAGAGCTGATGATAGCTGAATGGCAAAAAAAATCTTCAAACGCTGGTTACCCGATCCCGCAGAGTTCAGAAAACGACCTTCTCTGAATTTTTTGGGTGACCTTCTGCATGATCCCAACTTGTTCCACCTAAATCGTCACTCTGTCTCCGGCGCTTTCTTTGTCGGCTTGTTCGTCGCGTTTCTGCCCACTCTGGGTCAAATGCCCATTGCCGCTGGCGCTGCGCTGCTTTGTCGCGTAAACCTTCCTATTGCCGTTGCTCTGGTATGGATCTCCAACCCGGTGACCATGCCGCCGATTTATTTTGCCTGCTATGAACTCGGACGCTGGATTCTCGATACACCGCCCGGGGCCTTCTCCATTCACCTAACCAAAGAATGGCTGACCAACGAGTTCACCCATATCTGGAAACCTATGGTGGTAGGCTGCCTGCTCTCCGGCATTTTCTTTGGTGGACTGGGCTATATCTTCATTCAGGTCTTCTGGCGAATGCACGTCATACGCAACTGGAAAAAGCGCAAAGCACGCAGACTCCAGCAAGCCGAAAAAG
>NZ_CBFIHX010000200.1:0-3996 GCF_965662505.1 Pseudomaricurvus sp.
ATATTTGTGGCACTGATTTGGTGCGCGACAGTGATGGTGACTTCTACGTGCTGGAAGATAACCTGCGGGTGCCGTCCGGTGTGTCCTATATGCTGGAAAACCGTTCCATCATGAAACGGGTGCTGCCGGAAGTGTTTGAAAAGGTCGACATCGCCCCGGTGGGGGACTATCCATCACGACTGGTGGAAATGCTCACCAGCTTATCGCCGCGAAAAATTAAAAAGCCGGTGATTGTGGTGCTGACGCCAGGCATCTTCAATTCTGCCTATTTTGAGCACGCCTTCCTGGCCCAGAAAATGGGTGCCGAACTGGTGGAAGGCAGCGACCTGGTGGTGCAGGACGACGACTGCCTGTATATGAAAACCATTGCCGGGCTGGAACGGGTGGATGTGGTGTACCGTCGCATTGACGATCTCTTTCTCGATCCCGAAGTGTTCAACAAGGACTCGGTACTGGGCGTTCCCGGCCTGATGCGCGCCTGGAAATCCGGCAATCTGGCTCTCGCCAACGCCCCCGGTGCGGGCGTCGCCGATGACAAGGTGATCTACGCCTACGTCCCGGCCATCATCAAATACTATCTGGGTGAAGAGCCGTTGATCTCCAATGTGGAAACCTTTCTCTGCTACGACAAGAAACAGCGTGATCATGTCCTCGCCAACCTCGACAAACTGGTGGTCAAACCCGCCAACGAATCCGGCGGCTACGGCATGTTGATCGGACCACATTCCACCCAAAAAGAGCGGGAAAAGTTTGCCCAGCTGATCAAAGCCAATCCGCGCAATTACATTGCCCAACCCACCTTGGCTCTGTCTACCGCTCCGACGTTTATTGGCAGACACAACACCCCGGAACCCCGACACCTGGATCTGCGCCCCTTTATTCTTCAGGGCAAGAACAGCTATGTCACCACCGGCGGTCTGACCCGGGTGGCCATGGTGAAAGGCTCTCTGGTAGTGAACTCGTCTCAGGGCGGGGGAAGTAAAGACACATGGATTGTAGATACGGAGGGCAAATCATGATGCTATCCCGCGTCGCCGAGCGCGTCTATTGGACCGGCCGCTATCTGGAGCGAGTCGCCAACACCGCACGCCTGATCAGTATTTACGAAACTCTGCTATTCGATCTGCCGAAAACCGTTGAACTGAGCTGGTACAACCTGATTATCATCAATGACTTGCAGGAAAGCTTCGGTGAACGCTACAGCGTGCGCTCCGAACGTAATGTGGTGAAGTTTTTACTGGGTGACGACGACAATTCGTCATCATTGATCAATTCTATGAAGGCCGCCCGGGAAAACGTGCGCACCACTCGGGACGTGGTACCCGAAGAAGCCTGGGAAATGATCTGCGAACTGACGATGTATGTGCAGGACAACATTGAAAATGGTATCAACCGTCGCAGCCGCCATGAGTTTCTTGAAGATGTGATCAAGGGCTGCATGCAAATTAACGGTTTGCTCTTCAGCACCATGCCGCATGTAGCTTCATGGGAGTTCTTCCAGATCGGCTATAACCTTGAGCGCGCCGACATGACAGTACGCTATCTGGAAGCCGGACTGACTGGCATTCTGGAATTGGCCGACGATGATTACGCCGTCAACAGCCAGCAGGTGATCTGGGGCAGTGTACTGCGCTCCCTCAACGCCACACAATACTATTTGCGCACCACCCGCAGTCCGGTGAAAGGACACGAGGTCATGCCCTACTTGCTCAATGATCCCGCGTTTCCAAAGTCCATCGCCTATTGCGTCAAGTCCATCGTCAAGTCCTGTCACTGCCTGCCACGCTCGGAGCCTTTGATTGGCCATATGACAAAAATCGAGAAAAAGCTCAACGGCAAAATGGATTTTGAGAACCCCGGGGAAGAACTGCTGAACTATTTAAACCAATTGCAGATTTTGATCACCAGTAGTCATTTTGTTGTCTCAGACATCTGGTTTCCTACGGATTGATCACGCTTGGTCCCAGTACTTTAAAGATAGCACGTTGAAAACAGTACTCTGAAAGCTGTGTTCTGAAAACAAGCCCACAACACGGCTAACAGCCAGGCATTATTAAGGAAAGATTCATCATGACCATCCGCGTTGCCCTGAATCACAACACCTACTATCAATTTGATCGACCGATCAATCTGTCGCCGCACACGATTCGACTGCGGCCAGCACCTCATAGCCGCACTCCGATTCACAGCTACAGCTTAAAAGTCGAACCCGAAAACCATTTTATTAACTGGCAACAGGATGCCTTTGGCAACTTTCTGGCGCGTCTGGTGTTCCCGGAAAAAACCACCAAGTTTTCTGTGGAAGTGGAAGTTCAAGCTGACATGACGGTGATCAACCCGTTTGACTTCTTCCTCGACGATTACGCTGAAGAATTTCCTTTCACCTACCCCAGACAACTGAAGAAAGAGCTTAAGCCTTACCTGGAAAAAGGCAAACACGGGCCACTGTTCCGAAAATTGCTGAAATCCATTCCGTTGGAAAAACGACGCACCAACGATTTTCTGGTGGAGCTGAATCAAAAAGTCGAACAGATCATTGAATACGCCATTCGCATGGAACCAGGCGTACAGACACCGGAAGAAACGCTACAGCTGGGCATAGGCTCCTGTCGCGACTCCGCCTGGCTACTGGTACAACTTTTCCGTCACGTCGGCTTAGCCGCGCGCTTTGCTTCTGGCTATCTGGTGCAACTCAAACCCGATGAAAAATCGCTGGATGGTCCCAGCGGAGCCGCCCAGGACTTTACCGACCTGCACGCCTGGTGTGAAGTCTACCTCCCCGGAGCTGGCTGGATCGGCCTCGACCCCACCTCCGGCCTGTTTGCCAGTGAAGGGCATATTCCGCTGGCCTGTACACCCGATCCGGTATCCGCCGCTCCCATTGAGGGCTTTACCGACAAGTGCGAAGTGGAATTCGAGCACAGCAACGAAGTGTCCCGCATTTTGGAAGACCCGCGTGTCACCAAGCCTTACACCGACAATCAATGGGCTGAAGCGTTAAGCCTCGGCGACAAAGTCGACAAAGAACTCGAAGAGCTGGACGTACGACTGACCATGGGTGGCGAACCCACGTTTGTCTCCATCGATGATATGGAATCCGAGCAGTGGAACACCGCCGCGCTGGGCGCCCACAAACTCAGCCTGGCCAACTCACTGCAATTAAAACTGCGGGATCACTTTGCGCCCAATGGGCTGCTGCATTACGGCCAGGGAAAATGGTATCCCGGGGAAGAAGTCCCTCGCTGGGCACTGGGAATTTTCTGGCGTAAAGATGGCGAACCTCTGTGGAAAAACCCCAAATTGCTCGCGCGCAAGGACAAGGATTACGGCTACGATATCTGCGACGCCAAGAAATTGATGTGCGGGATATCCAAACTGCTGGACATTAAAAAAGATTACGTTCAGCCAGTGTATGAAGACGCCCTGCATTATTTACTGCAAGAACGAAAACTGCCCACCAATATCGACAACGCCATCGCGAAAGCCAAAAGCTCTACCGAGCGCGCTCGTCTGGCCAGCATCCTGGAACGCACACTGAAAAAACCCACGGGTTATATTGTGCCGCTGGAGTGGGACTCCATCGCCAATAACTGGCAGACCTGTCTGTGGGAAACCCGCCGTGATCGCCTGACCCTGATACCCGGTGATTCACCGGTGGGATTGCGCCTGCCGCTGGACGATCTACCCTACAGTGCCAAGACCGAACTGCCGCCGCAGCGGGATCCGTTTGAACCTCGCCAGCCACTGCAAAAACGAGCGGAGATGACCTTTCCGGCCTCTCCCGTCGTTGTCGCGCAAGTACAGTCCGAACTCGATGATGAATCGGATACGGACAAAAACAAAGACAAAACGAGTAAGAAAACCGATCCCCTGCTGCGCTCGGTGATCCGCACCACACTCTGCGTCGAAGCCCGCGACGGTCGACTGTATGTGTTTATGCCGCCGGTTTACAGTCTGGAAAATTACGTCGAGATCATCGCCGCCATTGAAGAGACC
>NZ_CBFIHX010000201.1:0-3964 GCF_965662505.1 Pseudomaricurvus sp.
CCAGACATGCCCTTCGACAGGCTCAGGGCGAGCGGTAATGGAGAAGTCTCGAATCACCGTTCATCCTGAGCTTGTCGAAGGATGTATCCACCCAAGTAGGCCCTTTGGCAGGTTCAGGGCGAGCGGGGTTATGTGTCAGACTTCACTTGAAGTTATAAAAGAAGCTACAAAAAAGGGCGCAAATAGCGCCCTTTTTTACATCTACAGCCTTTACATTATTTCAGACTGATGAGTTTGCTGTTTTTCGCGACAGTGGCTTCGCCAATGCCTTTAACTGCAGTCAGAGATTCCTTTTGCGTGAATTTTCCATTCGCCTCACGGTAGGCCACGATCGCCTGGGCCTTTTTCAGACCTATACCATTGAGTGAATCCGCCATTTCTTCAGCGGAAGCGGAGTTGATGTTGACGGTATAAGGGATAGCCTGTTGGGCTTTTGAAGGGGTTGATTTGCTCGCTTCAGCCCAGCTAAAAGGGCTCAGACTGATAATGCACAGAAGAGCGGCCAGGCGGATCAGTGGGAATTGCAGTACGCGGTGTTTCATAGTTTAACGTCCTTGTGATTGAGTTAGTGTTTAAAAATATCTCCCTGGATTCCTTTCGGGAGTGTTGCGCGGATCAAAGAATAGCGCACTTGGTTAAAAAAGAAACTTGGAAGAAAGCATGAAATTGGTCCAAAACTGTATAAAAGCGAGATACGGAATGACGCTCGCCCGCAAACGGCAGGCAAGGTACAATTCGCACCACTTGAAAGCCGGCCTCAGGTTAAAAGTGGGCCGTCTGGATTCGATTTTCCTGCCAACTACGTAAAGGTACCGCAACCTATGGCCGATTCTCCCCGTATTCTTGTCGCGATGGATTTTGACAATCAACAAGCCTGTCTGGATATGGCGAATCGTCTGAGTCCGGAGTTGTGTCGATTAAAAGTCGGCAAGGAACTGTTTACGGCCGCCGGCCCGCAGGTTGTTGAAGCCCTGATGAGCAAAGGTTTCGATGTCTTTCTGGATTTGAAATTTCACGATATTCCCAATACCACGGCCAAGGCGGTAAAAGCAGCAGCGGAGCTGGGGGTGTGGATGGTGAATGTACACGCCAGTGGCGGCGAGCGGATGATGGCAGCCGCGCGCAATGAGCTGGAAAAGCGCAGCGGAGACGTCCCATTACTGATTGCCGTGACGGTTCTGACCAGTATGGAAGCCTCCGATCTGGCCCAAATCGGTATTACCCGCGAGCCGCAAGAGCAAGTGCTTCATTTGGCTCGACTGGCGCAGCAGAGTGGGATGGATGGCGTAGTCTGCTCCGCGCAGGAAGCCAGCATGCTCAGCAGTCAGCTGGGTTCTGATTTCTGCCTGGTGACGCCGGGGATTCGTCCGGCGGATGCCGCAGCTGATGATCAGCGTCGAATCGTAACCCCCGCTGATGCCATGACCGCAGGCAGCCATTATTTGGTGATTGGCCGCCCGATTACTCAGGCAGCGGACCCGGTAGCGGCTTGTCAATCCATCGCGACTTCGATTGCGGCAGCCACTTCTTAAATTACTCTTATCTATATTTGGACGATTGAATGACCGTTGTAATTACCATTGATGGCCCCAGTGGCGCGGGCAAGGGCACGTTGTGTCAACTACTGGCAAAAAAGCTGGGTTTTCACCTGCTGGACAGTGGTGCGCTCTACCGCCTAACGGCTCTGGCAGCCGAAAATCAGGGCATCAGTTTTGAAGATAATGATGGTCTGGCTCAGGTCGCAGCCAGCCTGGATGTTGTATTTGAGCCGTCTGATGGCGGTGTGCGAGTTATGCTGGCGGGCGAGGACGTCTCCACAACGATTCGTCAGGAGCACGTGGGGATGAACGCTTCCATCGTGGCGGCTTGCCAGCCCGTCAGAGATGCCTTGTTGCGGCGCCAGCGTGGTTTTGCTGAGGCACCAGGCCTGGTCGCCGATGGTCGCGATATGGGAACCGTGGTTTTTACTGAAGCTCCGGTCAAGGTGTTTCTGACCGCCAGTTCTGAGGAGCGTGCCAGACGTCGTTTGGCTCAGCTGGAGCAAGCCGGTCGGGAAGCCGATTACGATCAAATTTTGGCGGATATTGAGTTGCGGGATAAGCAAGATCGTGAGCGCACATCCTCCCCATTAAAGCCGGCCGATGATGCAGTGATTCTGGATTCAACTACTATGACGATTGATGAGGTTTTGTCAGCGGTCATGAATCTGGTGAAGCAGCTGCCCTGATTTCCCGGTGCGCTGGCGGGCCATGCCCCTTGAAGACGGGATGCGCCAAGCGGGTTTTATTGCTATAAGTGATAACAGACTATTCTTGCTGTCATGGTTGTCATTAACATGACAGACTGGCAGGCTGTCGTGAAGGGTAAGCCGGAAACGTACAGAGGCTAGAAAGGATATAAACCAGAGAGGACGTCAGAGTGGCCTTGGTTAAAAAAATCGTGTTGTTGCTGGTTCTGGTTGCAGGGCTGGTGGTCGGTGTCTGGTTCAGTACCGATAACACCCAGATGGTGAATGTTTCACTGCTTGGGTTTGGCATGCCAGCGATGTCTCTGGGGCTATTGATTTGCGCAGTTTTTGCACTGGGCACGGCATTAGGCTACGTCATCAGTCTGTTGCCAGTGTTATCTCTGAAAAACCACAATCTTTCCTTAAAGCGCAAGCTGAACCGTCGCGATAAAGAAATTGAGCGGCTGCGGCGAGCCCCTGCGAAGGGCAAAAATACAGCTAACGGGTAGTTTGGGGAATGGTCGATTGGGGATTATTGGTTCTTGTACTGATAGCGATTGCTATCGGTTTTGCCTTGGGGCGGCGATCCACACGCGTGCCCGAAGACTCTGATGCGCCTGCATTGGAGCCCCACTATATTCAAGGTCTCAATTACCTGCTGAACGAACAGCCGGATGAGGCGATTGATACCTTTATCGATGCTCTCGATGTTAATACCGAAACCCTGGAGACTCACCTTGCGCTGGGTAACCTGCTGCGCAAGCGGGGTGAAGTGGGGCGGGCGATCAAGATTCACCAAAATCTCCTGGCTCGTCCCGGTCTGGGTGGCGAGCAATCTCGTCAGGTCCAGTTGGAGCTCAGTCGTGATTTCATCAAGTCGGGTCTGTTGGATCGGGCTGAAATGCTGCTAAAAGAGTTGGTGGAAACCACCGTTCATCCTATGCGAACTCAGTGCCTTGAATACCTCATTGAGATTTATCGGGACGAAAAAGAGTGGCAGACCGGGATCGATATGATCAACAAGCTGCCCAGCCGACGTTTTTCACGCCTGCCGGATGAGTGGCGTCTGGTGCAGTCTCACTTCTATTGTGAATTGGCGGAAGAGTCGCTGAGGCGTTCTGATTATTTGACTGCGCGCCGTCATTTGAAGGCTGCGAGTCTGGCGGACAAGCAATCGGCCCGAGCCAGCATTCTGTTAGCAGATCTGGAATACCGACTTGGACAATATAAAGAAGCGGTAAAAGCCCTGAAACAGGTTTTCTATCAGGACCCGGCTTTGCTACCAGAAGCTTTGCCGTTGCTGATCACGTGTTACCAGGCGACGGGGCGCTTGCCCCAGTTGCGAGCCTATCTGAACGAATTGCTGGAGCAGGGTGCCTCAACGCCTGTGGTGATGGCTCTGGCGGAATTGATGGCTAAAGACGAAGGCGTGGTGCCAGCGGCGAAATTTCTCGGTGTCAGTGTTGCCAAGTCCCCCAGTTTAAAAGCGGCTGAACAGATGCTCTCCCTGCAGCTGGCCGGTTATCAAAACCCGCCCGAAGGCATGGCTCTGGCGGATACCGTGATCCGTCGTCTGCAAAAAGCTTCTCCCCAGTACCGCTGCCACAACTGTGGTTTTGCCGGTCAACACATGCACTGGCTGTGCCCCAGCTGCAAAACCTGGAGCAATGTAAAGCCGGTGGAATAAGCTCTTTTTCTTCCCGCTCTATTGCCTGACTCTGTAAAGCCCCAAAGCCC
>NZ_CBFIHX010000202.1:0-3934 GCF_965662505.1 Pseudomaricurvus sp.
CTATATGCATATACATGTATTTGTTGGTAATTCAAAAAATGAGTGGCTGCATTTTGTGAATCATTCAGAGTGAAAGAGGTGTCGCTAGCGTGCAGAATCTTTGAGATCGACAATCGCATCGCCGACCAGCAATAACTTTTCGACCAGTTCGTCACCCAGTAAATCTTTTAACTGCTGTTGGGTGTGACGCCAATCTTTAGAGGCTCGTTTAAAAAGGTTCTTTCCATCTTCCGTCAGCTTCAAGACCTTTTCGCGCCGATCTCGTCCTGGTTGGCTCTCCAGGTAACCATCACGAATCAATGGCTTCAGGTTTCGAGAAAGAGTAGTTTGATCCAACACCAAGACTTCCTGCAGACTCCTGTTCGTCGCTTCGCCCATGTAATAGATCGTGCGTAATATCGCAAATTGGGTAACCTTAATACCCTGATTGCTCATATCATGGTCATAAATCTGAGTTAACACTCGATTTGCCTGGCGAAGTCTTAGAGCCAGACAGGGTTCGATGCTTGCTTTAGATGTCGTGTTATCAGGTTTCATGGAGCCATTAAACATGCATATACATGATATATCAAGTAATGGTTAGCTCTACTTGTTGATATTGACAGTAAATTTAGTCATAACACCTTGGTTGCGACGCCAATCAGGCGCCAAATGTGGGGTTATGCTGTCCTCTTCCGCCTCAATCCAGTGGCACTGACTACGGCAGTCAGTAATACCAGAACAAAGCCCACATAAGCCGGCACAGAACTTGTTCCCAAATCCATTGCCAGAAGCGCTGCCACTAAGGTCGCACTGAACGCCATAGCTAACATTCGCGTTGTCGTGAACAAACTTCCTGCTGCAGCAGCCCGAGACTTAGGGGCCGAACCGACAAGAAAACGGGCATTCGGAGAGAAGAAAAAACCAAAACCGGCGCCACACAGAAAGAGTCGCCACCCGACATCTACATGAGTCACTTCTTCTGGCATTGTTGCAATTGTAACCATCGCAACAGAGGCGACTAGTGTACCGATAGTACAGAGTATGGGGACCGCGATCCGATCGGACAACGCACCTGCTACAGGGGCAAAGACCAGACTAGCCAAGGCATAAGCGGACATCATTCCCCCTATTTCGCCCACTGAAAAGCCATAGCCTTCCTGTAATCGGAAAGGCATGCTCAGCATAATGATCATAGAGCCAATGGTGCCCATCAGAGTGCCAAGCGCTGTCAGGCCAAGGTCAGCACGGGCCAGCAAATCCACAGGGAGGACCGGCTGAGCTTCATGCTTCTCATGACGTACCAAAAACCATGCAGATACACCGGCCATCGTCATCACGAACAATGAAGTAAACAGGTAATCGGTGTGTACCGTCGCTTCAAGCCCGGCAATCAACAAGCCGAAGGTCAAGCTGCAAAGTGCCGCGCCCCGTAAATCAAAGGGATGCTCATGAGGAACGGGATCTGGCAAAGCTCGACTAAATATCAGAGAAATTATGGTTAGTGGTACGACTGCGACAAATGCCCATTGCCAATCGGCATATGCTGCAATGAAACCACCGAGAATTGGAGCTACGGCTGTTCCGCTGGCATTAAATATTGTATTCAAGGCCAAACCGCTGCCTAGACGTTGAGGCGGGTACACCTGACGTAGCATGGCAACGCCAACAGACATGGCTGCCGCCGCAGCCAATGATTGAATAGCACGTACAGCAATCAAAAAGGGGAGACTGTCCACAAACAAACACATAACACCCGCTATAGAGTGAAGTACAAAGCCAGCCTGGTACATCCGCCGATAGCCTATACGATCACCCAAAGCGGCCAGTGGCAGTAGGGTCATGGCTAAGATCAATTGATAAACGGTAACGACAAGGAGGGTCGCCGAACCCTTGACACCCAGAGCGGTAGCGATGGTGGGGAGAATGACACCACTGATAGTGGCATCAATCATTAATAGTAGAGAGCCGAGAGATAAAGCAATCACCGCTAAGATGCGACGACGAACAGGCAGTCCTTGGGGATCAGTCATGATTTAATACAGCGGATATATATTGAAACGTGGCAGTGTACATTACTGTGCAACAGGGCGGCCAGAAACAATGCAACAAAATGACTCGCCACGCGCAGACAAACAGGGGGGTAAACACCTGTTGTTATTAGCGTTTTGCCAGAGCCTCCTCAGTTAATGACTCACTAATACGCCACAAGTCTTCAATCACCTGATCATCTTCGATCAAAGGATTTGGTGTCCTTGGTTTACACTTATAAAAATAGCCGCCGTTGCTTTTAGCAGGCTCATCGTCCATAGCCAGCCACAGCAATGTTTCCGCCCCCTGATCCGGGGTTAATTTTTCCATATCACCATACCGCTCTCGTACTGACTCGTCGGTGTGAGAAAAAAAGTTAGAACCTATTGTGCCTGGATGAAACGAGTGGGCCACGATCCCTTCAGGCGCCAATCGTTTTGCCAAAGCGCGTGAAAATAGCACATTGGCCAGTTTGCTACTGCAATATGCCAGCCCATTTGTGTAGGTCTCAAATGTCTGTAAATCGTCCAGATTAATGCCTGGAATCATTTCGCTACCATCTGATGACGTATTAATAATACGTACACTACCTTGCGGGGCACCTTTTACGGCTTGACGAAGTAACGGGAGTAAACGAGTAGTCAATACAAAAGGCCCAAAGTGATTGCCCGCAAAACTCTCTTCAAAACCTTCCGCGGTCATAACTTTTTCACTCGCCATACCTCCTGCATTGTTAATAAGAAGGTCAATACGGCCTGTCAGATGGCTTACCTCTTCCGCCACTCGGGCAGCCTCCGACATTAAAGCCAGGTCTGCCCGAATCATATCCACCTGATTACCAGCCGACACTGTGCGGATCAGCTCACCAGCGGCTTTCGTTCGCTCAGAATTTCGACCCACGCCGATAATACGATAGCCCTTCAAAGAGAGCGCCTTTGCCGCCGCAAGACCAATTCCTGAACTTGCTCCAGTGACCACCGCGACTTTCTGTTGTTGTTCAGTCATTGCACATCCCCATAGTTATTGCCTTTTCCGTCTTTTCCATAGTAACAAAGCTTTGACCAACCCAAGTCCACCATGTCTTTATATCAATATTGATGGCTTAACCTAAACATCTGACACTATCCAAGGATTATTATCAGGAGCACATTTCAATAGACCCTGCCATACAACAGTGTTGTTCATTTATAATGTTCCTGCTAAGCTAGTGAATGGATAATAAAACCCAAATGGGTGAGGCTGTCGAATGAACTCGGAAGTACTCGCTCGCAGATGCTGCTAAGCGACATTGGTGGCGGAATTTTGATTGGAGTTAGACATGACAGACAAAACATTAGATTGCTCAGATCTAGAGAATTATATGGGCAAGCCCATGGCGCCGGCCCGTATGAAAGAGGCTCTGCACAATAATGATATCCGCCGCTGGGTTCAGGCTATGCATTACGCCAACCTGTTGCATTACGATCACGACTTTGCCAAAGAGGGCCGATACGGTCGCTTGGTAGCTCCTCAATCTTTTGCCGTAGCAGCGGATGACGGCCATGGTGCCGGCCCAGCTTGTATCGGCCGTATTCCAGACTCACATCTTATCTTTGGCGGCGATGAATGGTGGTTCTACGGCCCTAAGATATTTGGAGGGGATAGAATTACCAACGAGAAAATTCCTTTTGATTTCTCAGTAAAAGACACAAAATTTGCTGGCCCCACCTGTTTTCAGCGTGGCGACAATAATTATTATAATCAAGACGGCGACCTAATCGCCAAGCAACGCTCCACAACCATCCGCTACCGTGCAGATTTAGCCCTGGAGATGGGCTCAGTGGATGCCAGTGAAGAAGATCCCGTCTGGAGTGATGAAGAGCTTGCAGATCTGCAAGAGAAAAAGTTCGAATTTATCAAAATGATGCACGATCTCGGTCACGGT
>NZ_CBFIHX010000203.1:0-3918 GCF_965662505.1 Pseudomaricurvus sp.
TCGATACCGGCGCTGAAGTTAAAGTCACGCGAGCGGTAAATTTTTTGCTCCAGACCGATCGCATAAGCTTCGTTGAAGCCTTCCATCTCAAGCTGATTAATGACCGAATTGCTGCCGCCATCAACATCTTCTAACGCGAATTCGTTACGCTCTGCAGACAAGGTCAAACGGGTCCGCGCACTCCATAGCGGAATACTGTAACTGGCCTGATACAAATCAGTATTTCCGGGATCGGCAGAACGCAGATACCCAAGGGTCAATCGGTCACCTCGTCCCAAGGGATTTAACCACTCCCCAACGACATAACCTCGCTTGTCGCCCGTAAAACGAGAACCGTGATTATCGGCTCTGACTGCGACATTCCAGGATTTTTCATTGCGAACCCGCAAATTCAGCGCTGTTTCGCCAGCAGCATCGCCTGCCGTGAAATAACCCGTTACATCCAGACCAGGCAGATCGTTCAGCAAATACAGACCTTCTTCCATGTCTTCGTGACTAACCAGGCTGCCCACGCCCCCATTGAAGGGCTCACTAAGCACCTCACTACCGTATTTCTGATTGTCTTCAACAACGACCTTACCCAGAACCCCTTCCTGAACAGCCAGGGTAATTTCACCGTCTTTTACTTCCTGTTGTGGAATTTTGACTTGCGCAAGGAAAAGTCCGTGCTGACGATAATAACGGGTCAGCTCGTTAGAAATCTCTTCAAGGTCTGCGTAGCTTATTCCGCGCTCTTCATTCTGCTGCTTAATAATCTCAATAAGCTGCTGCAAATTTTCTGCATTAAGATTAGCCACCGTCTTCCTGGCCCCGACTTTATCCAGATAAGCAGCTAGCTCTTCGAGGTTTTCCCGTGTATAACCACTGGCAAAAACCTGATCTTCTTTCATGTACTTAACACGAAGGCTTTCTGCATAAGCCTCAACATCTTCCTTGGTAATTCCGTATTCCGGAAAATCCTGCAAGCGATGAAAGTTGAACTTTTTAACCGTAATCCGGGGTCCATCAGTACGGCTGCTTTTTTCAGGAATATCCGTGTCCAAAACTGGCGCATTATCTTCTACCGTACGGTAAAGATACTCTTTGGTGACATCGGACTGTGAAAATGGCGTTTGTGCGTGAATGGATTCATTCTGCAGAGATCGCTGAAAGTTGGACACTGGAAATTCACTGGCCTCTGCCAACACCTGCATACTGCATAACGATACAACTGGCAGAGCGGCATATACCGGCCACTGAGCTTTCTTTGATGACATCCTTTTCATAGCAGGAAAAGCCCCTAACATGTTTCTCTCCACATCATGATTATGTTAATAATTAAAATTCTCTGGCGACACGAAACCCTGTTGTCTCTCCAGACATTCCATTGTGATCTTTACGCGTCGTAATTAAGCAACGACTCATTGAATCTTCTCGGCTTCCGCCAAGGGCAACCAGAGCACCGCCATCAGAGACAGCCCATTCCTGAACATTACCCACCTGATTCAACAATCCATTTCGATTTGGTTTACCCGACATCACAGAAACCAGCTCATCGCCTTTCTGAATTGCGCCATAACGCAAGTGGCAATTCCTGTCTGGATCTTCTTTGTATTGTCCTGCTTTCCCCGCTGCCAGCCACTCCTGCTCAGTAGGAAGACGATAACGATAACCCGTCTGCTTCGAGAGCCAGCTCAAATAATTCCTCGCCAGATCAATGGAAATATTATTCGCGGGTGTATTTTTCGAGAGGCGGCCCAGGCTTCCACACCCACCTTGAATAGCGCAGAATGATTTCATGTCCGCAGTACTGACTTCATATTTCCCAATCGCCAGCTTTTCGCTGGACGGAGACTTAACCACGACCAGGCGAGGACCGTATCCCCCTGATGCCAACGTATCCTGACAGCTAAATCGAGAGCCACGTGACCCACTACCAGGCGCAAGGTGGGCACAGTAATCGATTTTGATAGACTCCAAATCTGGCTGCCCAGGGAACAGCGCTTTGGCGTCAACCAAAAGATCTTCAGTTTTTTGAGGGTTTTTGGTTTGCAGCTTCATAAAACAACTTCTGAGATCCCGAGCGATATCCGGCACCACTCTTTTTCCCAGTGATCTATCCAGTTGATTCAGCTGTGCATAATTTTGAGATAGGCTTCCGGCTATATCCATGGAAGAGGAACAACGAAGATCGTTTTCAATACGGGCAATAGCCTCCGTCAAAACGGCCTTTTGTCTGGCTTCTGCCTGACGCTGACGTTCACGATTCCGGCTTTGCTCAACAGCATTAATTCGACGCTGCTCTTCCGCAAGCCTGCGCTGCTCTTCTGCCTTTAAATCTGCCAGACGCTGCTGCTCTTCTTCCATTTTCTGCTTCAGATCGGCCTCAACATGACTCAGAGAAGCGGCATCAGCCCCCCAGGCTTCAGCCCTAACCAAAAGAGCTTCCACACCTTCGAAATCCTTATTCTCCAAAAGACTTTCTGTCGACCTCAGTAGCTTTTCAGCTACCTTTTGATGCATTGTCAGTGGCGTTTGCACATCTTCAGGAGCCAACGCCTGATAATCGGCCAACTCCTGACGTAGATCAGCTCCCCACCGCTCTGATATCTCTCCGCTGGCCAACATCCGTTCGATTGAAGAAAGCTTATCTGCAGCTCGACTCTTGGTCAGCGTCTGCTGCAATTCCTCCTGCAACTCCTCTTTAATAGAGTTCTCATCAACAACCTTTTCAGTGTACTTAATGCCATAAAACCCACCGGCAACTGACAAGCCCACCACTGAAGCGACAACAAACCAAAGGGGCATTTTCCCCTTACCATAAAACTGTGACACGAAGTCGCTCACAGTTTCGGTCCGCTTCTCTCTTGAGAACTCTAAGGCTTTTTCCAGAGCGTGCCATTGACGTCGATTGAGCTGGTTTAGACGTTTAGGGTAAAGCTTTTCCTGCTGCGCTTTATCTGCGGGTGTTTTATTGAAGGGATGTTTACCGCAAAACAATTCATAGGCTACACAGGCCAGAGCATATACATCATCACTGGGGGAAGGGTCTTTTCCCTGAAGCATTTCAAGACTGGCATACGCAGGGGTTAATGCTCCCAGAGACCCGGCATCAAAAACGGTATTGTTGTTGCCACTGGAAATAAAGGTTCCGGCAGGGTTCACCGCTCGGGAGATACCGAAATCGAAAACTTTAGCGCCTTTAGAATTAGTGACGAAAATATTTCCCGGCTTAAAGTCCGAGTGCACAATGTGGTGCGAGTGGGCATAGATCAATGCATTGGAAATGTCTTTTAAAATATCGATCGCCTGCTCTTCCGGCAGACCAATACCCGCTTTCTCCCGAAGCAAGACATCTAGCGGTGCACCCTCCAAAAACTCCATGGTCATGAAAACCATTTCGCCATCACGATCAAAATCGTGCACATTAACAATATTGGGGTGCGCCAGTGTTTGTGACTTTCGAGCCTCTCGCTGCAGTGAAACAAAGGCATCTGGATGATTGCGGAAATCATCATTCAACACCTTAATCGCCACATAGGGATCACTGTCACTGGCTTCGAGCTTACGACGATCGGTTGCTTTGTAAACCGCCCCCATGCCACCGACGCCCAAGAGGTCCATTAACTCGAAGCGGCTTTTAATCACAACCTGACTGGTTTGTTTCGCAGAAGCCTGAGGATTATTTACAGAGGAACCTGAGGAAATTGATGAAGGGTTAATCGATTGTGCAAATACCGTAGCATCTGGCGAAGGATTATATACGGAAGGTCTGCCTATAGAAGGATTACCCACAGATGGCGCAACTGGCACATCTGTACCAGAAGCAAAGCTATTACCAGAACCAAAACTATTAAATGTTGTTATATCTTGCTGCGACGAAGAGGAACCCAAACTAGGACTAAAGTGTGAGTCTTTTTTGCTCGAGCTCGGCGTCGT
>NZ_CBFIHX010000204.1:0-3886 GCF_965662505.1 Pseudomaricurvus sp.
CTACAAGTTGAGGACCGGCCTGCTCGGCAATCTCCTGATCCACATTCTGTGTGGTAATCTTGAAATCTGGACCTTCTGGCAACAGGTAGCCGATTTCCTGCAGGAACGCTTTGTATTCTGCTGCGTTGTGCGGCTGACCAGAGCGCTCGGTATGCCAGGCATCGATCTTGGCTTGCAGATCATCACGTTTGGCCAGCAGCGCCTTATTTTTTGGGGCGAGATCGTTAAGAATGCTTTCGAACTCTGTCCAGAAGTGATCGACATCGACGCCGGTTCCGGGAGCAATATCGTTGGCTACCAGGTTGTAGAGTTCCTCTGCGATCTGAAGACCGCCTTGCTGGATACGTGAAGTCATAAACAATCCGCCTTTATGAATGGGTGGGACTGAACCTTTGGTCGCAAAGTTTGGAACCAAGAATCTTGCACCAAGAGTCTTGCGGCCAGAGGTTCAAAATAGCTATCGCAAAAGTGTAGCTCAGGGGATCGCCATTAAACTAATTTATCGTTTCTATTCCCGCTATTCACAAAGGTAATAGTTGTGCGAAATGATCCGCCCAGGGTCAGGATTGATCCAGTGTTTCGGCGGTTTCGGTGATTAATCGCCGCATCCATTGGTGAGCCGGGTTGTTTTGCAGCAAAGGACTCCAGGCCATTTTCAGCTCCAAAGGCGGTATTTCAAACGGTGGCGGCATTATACTGACTCGACTATTCGCCAATTGCAGCTTAGCCAGCTTGCTAGGCACGGTGGCAATCAAGTCTTTTTGCTCTGCCATTAAAGCCGCGGCCTGGTAATGACGGGTAAAGACTGTAATCTGGCGCTTCTTACCCAGAGATTTAAGGACTTCGTCCACCCACCCCAACCGTTGGACATCGGAAGGGTTAACACCAACGCCTACCCCCATACCGGTTTTACTCACCCAAACGTGCTGTGCTTGCAGATAGCTGTCCAGATTAAAGGAGCCCAGCACCGGATTGTCTTTACTGAGCAGACAGCTGAAGCTGTCGAGCCATAAAGTTTTCTGATGGAAAGATTGCGGCATGCTGTCAAACCGGTTGATCACCATGTCTACTCTACCCTGCTCTACATCCAGGAAGGTCACGTCACTGGGTGTCAGGATATCCAGGACAATATTCGGCGCTATACTCCTCAACCGCCTTAAAATGGCGGGTATTAACGTACACTCCGCATAATCACTTGCCATAATACGGAAGACTCTTGAGCTATCGATGGCACTGAATTCTGTTCTGGGCTGTACGGTTTTCTCCAGACTGACCAGAATCGAGCGCACTTCAGGTTCCAGCTCCTGAGCTCTTTCCGTGGGAGTCATACCTTCGCTTGTCCTGATTAGCAGTGGATCATCAAACAACGCCCGCAGACGTTTGAGTCCATTGCTCATGGCTGGCTGGCTGATTCCCAGCTGGTTAGCGGCTTTGGTGACATTGCGCTCGCGCAGCAAGACATCCAGATAGACAAGCAGGTTCAGATCAATACGAGCAATATTCATAAAGAAAATACCGAATATAGAAACTATAAATTAGTTAAATTCTGACAGACTCTCTACACTTTGTCAGGTAACAAATTCACCCACCGTTGTTAAAGTAAAGGATCGATCATGTCTACTTACACTCAGGACATCGAAGCCGTTGCAGGCCTGAAGGCCGCCGCTGGCAGCCCTTGGGATGCAATCAACCCAGAATCTGCAGCTCGCATGCGTGCTCAGAACAAATTCAAAACTGGCCTGGACATCGCTAAGTACACCGCGGGCATTATGCGTCGCGACATGGCTGAGTTTGACAAGGATAAAACCAAGTACACCCAATCTTTGGGTTGCTGGCACGGTTTTGTAGGTCAGCAAAAACTGATCTCCATCAAGAAGCACTTCGGTACTACCGAACGTCGTTACTTGTACCTGTCTGGCTGGATGGTTGCTGCTCTGCGTTCTGAGTTCGGTCCTCTGCCTGACCAGTCTATGCACGAGAAAACTGCTGTAGCTAGCCTGGTTGAAGAGCTGTACACCTTCCTGCGTCAAGCTGATGCTCGTGAGCTGGGTGGTCTGTTCCGTGAGCTGGACGCTGCTCGTGAAGCTGGCGATGCTGCAAAAGAAGCTGACATCCAGTCTCAGATCGACAACCACGAAACACACGTAGTTCCTATCATTGCTGACATCGATGCTGGTTTCGGTAACGCTGAAGCCACTTACCTGATGGCCAAGCAAATGATTGAAGCGGGTGCCTGTGCACTGCAAATCGAAAACCAGGTTGCTGACGAGAAGCAATGTGGTCACCAGGACGGTAAAGTTACTGTTCCTCACGCTGACTTCCATTCCAAGCTGCGAGCTCTGCGTTACGCCTTCCTGGAGCTGGGTGTTGATGACGGTGTTATCGTTGCCCGTACCGACTCTGAAGGTGCTGGCCTAACTAAAGAAATCGCTGTTGTTCGTGAGAAAGGCGACCAGGGCGACGTATACAACTCTTACCTGGATTGCGAAGAAGTTTCTCCGGAAGACACTGCTGAAGGCGATGTCCTGATCAGCCGCGACGGCAAGCTGGTTCGTCCTAAGCGTCTGCCTTCTGGTCTGTACCAATTCCGTCAGGGCACTGGCCATGAGCGTTGCGTATTCGATTGTATCGAAGCCATCAATGCCGGCGCAGACCTGCTGTGGATCGAAACGGCTGTTCCTACTGTCCACGAAATTAAGGACATGATGGATGACGTTCGTAAAGTACACCCGGACGCAAAACTGGTTTACAACAACTCTCCATCTTTCAACTGGACTCTGAGCTTCCGTCAACAAGCCTATGATACATGGGTTGAAGCTGGTAAAGACGTATCCGCATACGACCGCGACCGTCTGATGAGTGCTGAATACGACGATTCCGAACTGGCTGCTGAAGCTGACGCTCGCGTTAAGACCTTCCAGGCTGACTGTTCACGTGAAGCGAACGTATTCCACCACTTGATCACTCTGCCTACTTACCACACTACTGCCCTGTCTGTAGACAATCTGGCAAAAGAGTACTTCGGTGAGCAAGGTATGCTGGGTTATGTTGAAGGTGTTCAGCGTAAAGAAATCCGTCAAGGTATTGCGTGTGTTAAACACCAAAACATGGCTGGTTCTGACCTCGGCGACGACCACAAAGAGTACTACGCTGGTGAGCTGGCTCTGAAAGCTGGCGGTGCCAAAAACACTTCTAACCAGTTCAACAACATCTAATTGTTGCTGACACGGTAAAGTGTATGAAAAAGGCGGCTTCGGCCGCCTTTTTTGTTAGAATCTCTCTGAATTATTCCTATTTTTTGAGGATCCGTTATGAGCTCCACTCCTTCCTATTTGCAGGACGCCAGAGTACTGTTGTCGTCCGATGGCTTTAAAACCGGCGACGTGTGGTATCACGGTACTTCCTCAGCACTGATTTCTTCAATCCTGGAGCACGGTCTCAAGCGTTCCGGGGACAAAGCCATGAAACAGGCCGCCAAGAAGACCATGGCCACCATTGGCAATAGTTACACCGAGTCCATCGAGCCGATCTTTCTGACCCAAAGTAAAGAGTTAGCGTATTACTGGGCTGAGCAAGCCGTCCGTAATCGCAGCATTCGTCTCGAAGGTGATGAATCCCCTGCTGTAGTGGCCGTCAGGTTGCCTGAAGACTTACAGAACGGCGTCAAACCTGATGTGGGTGCCGCCAGCCTGCTGATGGTGAAAGAAGGCGAGCAGTTTTTAGCCTTCGTCTCAGGACTTTATGAAGCTGCTGGCCAACCTGTGCCCTCTATTGATTTGATGAAAGCAGATCGACTGGAATACCTGAATAAACTGGGCATGGCGTACTACAACACAGATATCGATGCGCAGTACATCAGCGAAGTGACCGCGTAGCGCCTCGCCTT
>NZ_CBFIHX010000205.1:0-3779 GCF_965662505.1 Pseudomaricurvus sp.
GTGTGTTTGTATGTGTATGTAAATACGTTTACTGAATTCTGTGTGTCGTTGCGTTTCTGAACTTCGTCATCGCGAGCATAGCGAAGCGATCCATGTCTGGCACGATCTACGCTACAACGTGCTAATAATGGACAGCCCAGGCTGCCTTCTCTTGCCGTTGGCAATTCACCTTGTTGCCGCGTGGCCTAAAGCCCCTACTGTTGGCGCCTTTGGCTCCTCGCAATGACGGGTTCGGTCTTACCCTCGATACTCTTAACCTCTAAAATAGCGCTGCGGCACAAACGGCATCTTGGCCACGGTCATTGGACGCGGTTTGCCACGTACCAATGCAGCAACCTTAGTGCCAATAATCGCGTAGGGGGCGCTGACATAGCCCATGGCAATCGGGGCGTTCAGGCTGGGAGCAAAGCCGCCACTGGTGACACGGCCGATGACTTCGCCGTCTTCGTCCACAATGTCGGCCCCTTCTCTGACCGGCGCTTTGCCGTCGATCAAAAAGCCCGCGCGCATTTCAGCGACGCCATCGCGCTGCTTGGCGAATAACAGATCCGCGCCCACAAAGCCGCCTTCTTTCTCACCACCGACACGGCGGCTCTTGGCGACTGCCCACCCCAGAGCGGCTTCTGCTGGAGAGCGTTCGTCGTCCATATCATGCCCGTAGAGGCACAATCCAGCCTCCAGACGCAGGGAATCACGGGCACCCAGGCCAATCCACTTCACCGAGGGTGAAGCCAGTAAGCTTTTTGCCAGGGCTTCTGCCTGATCGGCAGGCACCGAGATTTCAAAACCGTCTTCGCCGGTGTAGCCCGAGCGAGTGACGTAACACTCGATACCATCAATGCTCAGATGTTTACCCGTCATAAACACCAGAGAATCGCACTCAGGCGCCAAGGCTCGCAGCACTTCAACCGCTTTCGGGCCTTGCAGAGCCACTAATGCGCGGTCGTCCAGCAACTCCAATTCTGTAGAGGAAGACAGCAGACCGGTGAAATGCGCCACGTCCTTCTCTTTACAGGCGGCGTTAAAGACGACGAAATAGGTGTTCTCATCCCAGCAGGTCACGATCAGATCATCGACGATGCCGCCCTGAGTATTGGGCATAAAGGTGTACACCTGATGACCCGGCTGCAAGGTATCCAGATCCAGCGGCAGGATCGACTCCAGATCGCTCTTGGCGGACTCCCCTTTAATCAGAGCCTGTCCCATATGCGAGACGTCAAACAGACCCGCCTGCTCACGCGTGTGCAAGTGCTCGGTTTTGATGCCGTCAGGGTACTGCACAGGCATGTCGTAACCGGCGAAAGGTACCATTTTCGCGCCCGCTTCAACGTGCATGGCATGGAAAGGAGTTTGCAGCAAATCAGTCATAGTCGGCCCTGTACTCAAAGTCTGTGCTGAAGTGACCACTCGGATGTAGGAAAGCCGACACAATGCAGGACGGCCAACAAAATTTAGACGACCAGCAATACGTGGCAAGAATCCGAGTGTAGAAAGTAAAGTCGTGAATGATACGGCCCACCACTGGATCAGTAAAATTAATAGTGGTTATCCAATTATCAGAAAATCTTATACAATGATCAGGCCACACACTGATCAACTATAGACCGTAAATCAGGCTCACCGGCCCTCAAAACCCTATTGCCAAACAGAAAAAGACGATGAAAAACCTGTCTACTGACGCCATAAGAGCTTTTATTACCGTACTGGAGTTAGGCGGCTTTACTCAGGCCGGGGAATACCTGGGCCGCACACAGCCGGCCATCAGTATGCAAATCAAGAAGCTGGAGCAAAATCTGGGCAAAAGCCTGCTGATTCGTCGTGGACAGTCCATAGAAGCCACCAAGGCGGGTGAGGCTTTTCGTCCATACGCTCGTCAGATGCTCGCCCTGAATGATGAAGCGGTTGAGCTGTTCAGCCAGGAAATGCTGGCCGGCAAGGTGCGACTGGGGATTCCCAGTGAGTTTGCCTCCACCCTGCTGCCCAAAATCGTGGGGCTGTTCTCCCAATCGCACCCGAATGTCACATTGGAAGTCACCAGTGATCTGAGCAAAAACCTGCTGCACGAACGGCGTCGGCTGGAGTTCGATCTGATTCTTGGACTGCACCCGGATCCAGCCCAAATATCTAGCAGTGATATTGTCCGGCTGGATGAGCTGGTGTGGGTCACCAGCGCCGATCACGACACCCATCAACAGGCTCCCTGCCCTCTGATTGTGGCTCCGGAAGGGTGTATTTACCGAGCCAGAGCGGTGGAGCAACTGACCGAATCGGGGATTCCCTGGCGGCTGGTGTACACCAATCCGGACCTGTCAGGCATACGCTCGGCCATTGAAGAAGGTCTGGGGGTCACCGTGCTGTCCAAAAGTACGGTGCCCGGCAATCTGAAAATCCTGAAAAGCAGCGACCGCTACCCGCCGCTGGGCAAGATGGCCATTAGCCTGGTCAAGCCGCAACCCTCCGGCGGACAGGCCGTAGATCGGTTGGCCGAATATCTGGCGGCGTCGTTGAATTAGAAAGTACTTGGCAGCGTCGCTGAATTAAACAGCACTTGGCGGCATCGTTGAATTAAGTCAGCACTCGTCATCGTCACCCTTGCTGAGTCGCGACACTCGCTCAGCCAGATGTTCCAACCGAAGATCCGGATCACTCAAAGACAACAGCGCCACCTTGTCCGGAGAACTCAGCGGCAACAACTGACACAGCTGCCAGCCCAAATCCCGACTGTTGCGGATTTCCGGCAGATTCAATTGTGACACCACGGGATGCTCGCGCAACTCCGTTGCCAGCTCCAGCAGACCGTCATAATGATCCGGAATCGGCTGGCAAGGCTCTTCCGCAAGCCAATTCACCTCAGCCATCATCAATTGGTCGGACTCAATGTGCGTACTATTTAACGTGAATTTTCGGCACCCCTGAATGGTGATGCCCAGCAGGCCATTCTCCAATTGCTCCCAATCCACAATGCGCGCCTCTACCCCAAACTGGAACACCTGTGGCGCACGCCCCACTTCGCGCCCTTCCCTGATCTGCACCACGCCAAAGCCTTCGTCATTTTTCATGCAGCGGCTGACCAGTGAGACATAGCGAGGCTCGAAGATTTGCAGGGTCATCTTTTGTTGTGGGAACAAAGGATTGGACAAGGGAAACAGAGCTATGGACGACATAGAAGAAACACACCTTTCATGGATCAGATTACCGATAAATCTCTCTTACAGGCTTCAGCCAGGGTTCAGTTTAACCGAGCTAGTCTGGTTGCCATACCACAATCCTTGTAGACTGCCTGAAAGTCGATCGCAACCATGGAGTGAGTTCATGAATACCAAGGCATCTCTTTGCCTGCTGAACACCACCAGTCTCATCAGTAGCCGCCACCGATTGATATCGATGAGCCTGCTGCTGATCACACTGTGTTTCAGCTTGACGGCCACAGCCGATCCCAAAGGCTCCGGGCAACGTCAGGGTTTCGATGCACAGCAATCTAATGAGTCACGACACAGCGAAAAGAGACCGCCGCAGAACTTTCAGCAAAAAGCCATCAGTATCTCCCCTCAACAGGCGGTTTCCATCGCCAAGCAACGCCAGCCCGGAAAAGTGCTGAGCGTTAAACGCAACAATGGCTACTACAAGGTAAAAATGCTGCATGAAGGCAAGGTTCGCTACGTAAAAGTGAACGCCCACTAGCGGGTCGAAGACCTGACACATAAAGGAGCTAATGCCATGCACTTGCTGATTGTTGAAGATGAAACTCAGCTGCAACTGCAAATTCGACAACAAATGGA
>NZ_CBFIHX010000206.1:0-3761 GCF_965662505.1 Pseudomaricurvus sp.
CTCGGCGATGGAAAAGTTGGATCTGTACGTCAAGGGTACGCTGCGCTATGCCTGTGGCGACAAGAAGATCTGTCCTCTGAGCAGCTTGCAGGCTGATATCGCCTCTCTGCCGGAAGCCATGCGTCCTGCGCTGAAAAGGATGGACGATCACGAACTGGACTTTATTGCCGAGCTGCTGGAGCAGGGGCGCAATGATGGAGAGTTTCATTTTTCCGGTGAGGCGCGCAGTCAGGCTATCCTGTTTGTCCTGACGTGCAAAGGCGCTTTGCAGTATTCCCGTGTTCACGGCAGCGGCGTTTATGACGCAGCCATGACGCAAATGAAAGCTTTATTACTGGGGCAGATCCCTGACCCCGCAGCCGTTTCTGGCATCGAACAATCACAATAGTGTTTACCGCGAGTAGTACGGGAGCTGAGCTCCTCCTTCTCATAAAACACATTTAATGAATTAACCATCCTACTGGTAGGTAGACGGGGTGGGATAATGTTTAACATCACCACGGAGATTTCTAATGACTACAACCAACAGTCTTTTCAAGCCTTTTTCTTTGGGTACTTTAGAGTTGCCCAATCGGATTGCAATGGCGCCCATGACGCGTTCATTCTCCCCAAACAATGTGCCTAACGAGCAGGTCGTTGAATATTATCGTCGTCGTGCAGCTGGCGGTGTCGGTCTGATTATTACCGAGGGCACCTGTGTGGGACACAAGGCCGCATCCGGTTACCCAAACGTTCCGTTTATCGCCGGTGAAGAGGCTTTGGCGGGTTGGAAGAAAGTTGTCGATGCTGTTCATGCGGAGGGCGGGAAAATTGCACCGCAGTTGTGGCATGTAGGGGCGATTCGCAAGCCGGGTGTGGAGCCAGGTGGTGATCTGCCAGGTTACGGCCCTTCCGGTATGGCGATCCCAGGCAAGGTGACCGGCCATGAAATGACGAAGGCAGACATCGATGAAGTGGTGGCTGCATTTGCTCAAGCGGCAAAAGATGCGAAAGCCATTGGCTTTGATGCGGTTGAGGTTCACGCCGCTCATGGTTATCTGGTCGACCAGTTCTTCTGGGAAGGCACCAACCAGCGTACCGATGAATACGGTGGTGATCTGGCGCAGCGTTCACGTTTTGCCATTGAAATCGTTCAGGCGATTCGCGCTGCGGTAGGGCCGGACTTCCCAAACATTTTGCGCTGGTCACAGTGGAAGCAGCAGGATTACACGGCACGTTTGGTTGAAACTCCCGAAGCTTTAGAGGCGTTCCTGAAGCCACTCAGTGATGCCGGTGTCGATATCTTTCACTGCTCTACCCGTCGTTTCTGGGAGCCGGAATTCGAAGGCAGTGACCTCAACCTGGCAGGTTGGACTCGCAAGTTAACCGGCAAGCCATGTATGACGGTCGGCAGTGTCGGTTTGAATAATGAATTTCTGCCCAAGCCGGGAGAAGCTTCTTTCCAGGCCGCGGAGCCAGCCAGCCTGGATAACCTGCTGCAGCGCATGGATAATGAAGAGTTTGACCTGGTGGCTGTTGGGCGCGCATTAATTGCGAATCCAAGCTGGGTCAATATGGTGCAGGAAGGTCGGTTGGAAGAGCTAAAAGCTTATGATCAAGCGGCGTTGACGTCGCTGGATTAAGCTTACGCTTCAATCGTTATAAGAACGCCCACGGGACTATGGTCTCGCGGGCGTTTTTACGTTGTGGCTCCCTGATTTATCCGCGTTGTATTAATGTTGTACCCGGCGCTCAGGTCTTGTTACCATGCGCGCTTCTCGATCGGACTCTCGATCCGGTCTGCCTACCTAATGAACGTTTTCGATATTTCTGATTTATGAAAAAGCATATTGCTGTGCGCCTGAAATCTTACTATCACGGAGAGACAGGATTTCAATATAACGGTGCCGCTGTGGTGAATTCTGCGTTAGAAAAACGCGATCCCGCACTCAAAAATATCACGGAAGAGTTACACAATCTGGGTCTGGTTTTTGACATTGATGGCTGTAGCCTATTTTGGTTTCAGATCGATGATGACCAAACTTGTGATTTCTACCATCGCTTTAATGAGGTGGAAGTTGTCTTTGAAAGTGAGTGGTTTGAAGCACAAAAAGCACGGATTCGCGGTATGGCGGGTACGATGTACTACGATGCCTGCGCCGAGATCGCCAGGAGTGTGGTCCTGAAAGATCAATCCCGGCCTATCAGCTATTCGTTGCCTACCAAGGTTGCTTGATCAGAAGCCGGTATTAATCGCCTGATTCCTCACTCAACAAATAAATTGCCAGATCACGTCGCTGAGTTTCGCTCAGATCGTATTGAGGCATAGGTGGGTTAGGGCTGAGGAAATAGTCTTTCAGTGTGTTGAGCGTGTAGCGCTGACGCAGTTGCTGAAGTTTCTTTCCTGAATGATTGCCTTCGCCATTGAGCAGGTGGCAACTGCTACAGGCATTCAATGCGTAGAGGGCCTCGCCCTGCTTGTGAGACTCATTGATCTCGTCGCTAGACAGTGTTTGCCATTGAGGGTCTTCCAGAGGCTCCTGAGTGTTATCGCTCAGAGTGTTTTGGTCTTGGCCATAGCAAACCCGATAGATTGTTCCTGAGTAATCATCGGAAACATACAGACATGCATCCGGACCTTCGGCAATGTCTACCGGACGTCCAATAATACTGCCATTGGCTTCAAAACCGGTCATAAAATCCTGACTGCGGATCGTGCCGTCTGGGCTCCAGTGCAGGGAAATGACCTTATAGCCGTCGGGCGTGCTGCGATTCCAGGAGCCGTGCAGTGCAACCAGGGCGCTGTTGTCATAGCCTGCGGGCATGTTGGCCTGACGAATAAATCGCATTCCGAGTGGGGCGTTATGCGGGCGGAAGCCAAACGCTGGAGAGACCGCATCATCCAGCAAGCTCTCTTTGCCTTCTCCGAGATCCGGGTCGAGATCACCAAAGCCATTAATGAACGGCCAGCCATAAAAGTGGTTGCGTTCAATTTTGTTCAGCTCGCAAACCGGGTAGTCATCTCCGAGCAGATCACGGCCGTTATCAGTGGCATAGAGACTGCCATCCCAGGGCGCAAAGTCCATTCCGACACTGTTGCGTAAACCGCTGGCAAATATTTCGCCATTCTGACCATCGGTATCAAACCGCATAATGGTCGCCCGCCGCTCGTCTTTCTCGATACAGACATTACAGGTGGACCCCATGCTCACATAGAGATAGCCATCGCGGATACGAATGGATTTGGTCCAGTGATTACCGTTGTCTGTGAGTCCCGTCACGATGCGTTCGTAGGGGCCCGTCAATTCGCCCGTTTGATGATTAAAGGCCACACGCCCCACCGCATTGGATTCCGCGATGTACAGCCAGTTTTCGTAAAATTCGAGGCCGTGTGGACGTGTCAGGTTGTCGAGCAAAACGGTGCTGCCGTCGTGGCGGCCATCCTGATTGTTGTCGCGCTTAAGCAGTAGAACGTTGCCTTCGCGAGGTTGGCTGACCACAAGATCGCCCTCTCGGGAGAATTCCATCATGCGGACTTTTTTTAATCCGCTGGCGTACTGTCCAATACTGAAACCGTCGGGAACCGATAGACGCTGTTCTATGGTGGCCTGGTCCGGGGATTCAGTACCAAACCCAAACAAGGCATTGAGAATGGCAGCGGGGCTGGATATTGGGCCAAAAGACATAAAAGCCACAAGGCCCAATACCAGAACAACCCAGATGATCAGAAAGGCGGTAATGCCTCGTTTTAACCAGACAAACATATGACGGATTTCCTTATG
>NZ_CBFIHX010000207.1:0-3698 GCF_965662505.1 Pseudomaricurvus sp.
TGTTGGATGTTTTGTCGCGCAACGCGGGCTAGCGTGCTGTTAATCAAAAAGGCTGGGTTATGAATCTACAGGCAATCTTGTCACTGATGGCGGATGGTGAGTATCACTCCGGTAAGGATCTCGGGGAGCTGCTGGGCGTTAGTCGAACTGCGGTGTGGAAGTACCTGCAAAAGCTCGAGGCCTACGGTATTCCGCTGGAGTCGGTAAAAGGTAAGGGTTACCGGCTGCCTGGTGGGCTGGAGCTGCTGGATGCTAAGCGTGTTCGTGCTGGCTTGTCCGGCGCTGCGGCGGGTTTTTTGTCCGAGCTGGATGTGCGTCAGTCGGTGGATTCCACTAACGTGCAGGCGATGGCTCGTGCAGGGGCTGGCGGCGCTCAGGGGTATGTCTGTTTGGCGGAGCATCAAACCGCAGGGCGTGGTCGTCGTGGCCGTGCCTGGGTGAGTCCTTTCGGGCAGAGTCTGTATTGTTCGGTCGTGGTTGAGTTTGATGGCGGAGCGGCAGCGCTGGAAGGATTGAGTTTGGCGGTGGGTGTTGCCCTGGTGAGGGCTGTTAAGCAGCTGGGTGTCGAGGGTGTCGGGCTTAAGTGGCCAAACGATGTGCTCTGGGAGGGCCGAAAGCTGGCCGGGGTGCTGCTGGAAATGACCGGTGATCCGGCGGGTGTGTGTCAGGTGGTGGTCGGTATTGGTCTGAATGTGCGCATGGCCGAAGCGTCTGCGGTGGCTATCGATCAGCCTTGGGCGGATATGAATCAGATCCTGCCGGGTGTTTCCCGGAATGAGCTGGCGGCGGCCTTGTTGGATCAGTTGTTGCCGATGCTGGCGACCTATCACTTGGCTGGCTTTTCGACTTATCGGCAGGAGTGGGAGGTCGCCCATGTGCATGCAGGGCGCGAGGTGAAGTTGCTGACGGCCAGTGAGGATATTCGTGGTGTGGCGCTGGGTGTGACCGATTCGGGCGCATTGCGTCTGCAAATTGGCGATACTGTTCAGGAATTTAATGGTGGCGAAGTGTCGCTGCGCGACCTGTAGCGAGGGTGATGTGAATCAGTCTGTTCTGCGCTTGCAGTTGGATGTTGGTAACACGCGTCTCAAGTGGCGGTTGTTGCGGGCGTCCGGAGAAGTTTTGGGGCGCGGTTTCTGTGTGCGAGCTGATTTCGAGGATGATGCCGCGTTGCTGGCGTCGGTGGCTGGGGCGGTACAGTTTGCGGCCGCCGATACGCTGATTGAGGAGCTGCAGGTCTCCACGGTGGCTGAGCAGGCTTTGTCGTTTGCGATTCAGGGCTGGGGTCGCCAGGTCTGGGGTGTTGAGGCTGGGTTTGCCGTTGTGACTGCGTCCGCTGCCGGGGTCAGTGTGGGCTATGACCAACCCGATGCGTTGGGGGTGGATCGCTGGCTGGCGGTGTTGGCGGCTTCCCGGTGCAGTGATGGAGGTGTCATTGTGGTGGATTGCGGTAGTGCGGTTACCGTGGATGTGCTGTCGGGCAAGCGTCACTGCGGTGGTTATATTGTACCTGGATTGCGTCTGATGAATGCCTCGCTGTTTGGCGATACGGCGCGGGTTAAGGTGGTGGCGGACTGGTTGGATTCCGGTGAGCCGGGGACGAATACATCTGCTGCGGTGAATGCCGGTCTGCCGCTGATGGTGGTGGGCTTGATTCGGGAAGTTGTGAATCGTCAGTCGCGGGATGGCCGCCCCTGGAGGGTGTTGTTAACCGGCGGTGATGCGCCTCTGTTGCTGCCTCTGTTGGGTGGCGATGTGGTGTCGCAGGTGGAAGAAGATTTGGTGCTGGATGGTTTGTTGCTGGCGGATATCAGGCCTCTTGCTTGATGTGGCCTTTGTGCTGTGGGGATGATTGGGAAGTGAAATGAGAGCAATATTTATATCTTTGGTGGTGGTTAATTTGGTGGTGCTTGCCGTGTTTTGGTTGCGCGAGCCCGAGCCGATCGTCTCGCCTGATGATGTGCCTGCGATACCGTCGGAATCGGCTGGCAGTCTTACATTGTTGAGTGAATTGCCGGATGGTGGGGCTTCTCTCGAGGTGGTTGAGGGAGCGGCTGGGGGAGCATCTGCTTCTGCGGTGGCGTTGCCGGATAATCGGGTGTCGGCTGTGAGTGGCGGTCCCGGGTCTGAGGGTGTCCGACACGAGCTGAGCTCTCAGGCTGTCGTGGATGAGTGGGTTGAATCCCGTGCGGTAAGCGGTGTCCAGGACGGTGATGAGAGGGCGGTGTGCACCCTTGTTGGCCCTTTTAAAGAGCCTTTGCCGGCTGAGTATTTTGTTGAGCGGCTGGGAGCGCTGGATGTTAAGGCGTCTGTCGAGCTGTTGGAGGTTCCTGGAGATCCTGGCTTTTGGGTTTATCAGGCGCCTGAGTCGTCGCGCAAGGCGGCGCTGCGGCGTTTGCACGAACTGCAGGCAAAGGGTATCGATAGTTACGTAATTCCGAAAGGTGAGTTGGAAAACGGGATTTCCTTTGGGTTGTTTAGTGATCGTGGGCGAGCGGAAGAGCAACTTGAGTCGGTTCAGTCCAGTGGGTATCAGGCTGATATTCGCACGGTGCCGCGTTCCTTTGAGGAGATTTGGGTGTCTATGGCAGCTGGTGAAGCCGAAAAAATAGGCAGTGAACGCTGGTTGGAGCTGCTGAATCGGGAAGATGACCTGGAGAAACGACAAAATTTCTGTCCAGATGTTGCGTCCGAGTAAAAGTTTCTCTAGAATCGCGCCCTCACTTAAAGCGAGTCCCTAATTTGGGTGTCGCAAGTCGGTGAATTTGGGCTGGCGTAGCTCAGTTGGTAGAGCAGCTGACTTGTAATCAGCCGGTCGGGGGTTCGACTCCTCTCGCCAGCTCCATTTTTTTTCATCTTGTTGCTGTAACCGTGTGAATTTTCAGGATTTATCGGTTGACAGTTGCCGGGATGAGGCGGAAAATAACGCCTCTTTTTTGGCAGGGGTTCCCGAGTGGCCAAAGGGATCAGACTGTAAATCTGACGCGAAAGCTTCGGTGGTTCGAATCCACCTCCCTGCACCATATTTTTCCAGTTGAGCTCAGTGTAGCTTGGCTGGTGGCGCGAAAGCCTGGCTCACAAGAGCTAAAAGGTAAGTTTAGCGGGTATGGTACAATGGTAGAACCTCAGCCTTCCAAGCTGATGATGCGGGTTCGATTCCCGCTACCCGCTCCAGGTTCTGCTTAATAAGCAAGAATAAGCTCTTGTAGCTCAGTTGGTAGAGCACACCCTTGGTAAGGGTGAGGTCAGCGGTTCAAATCCGCTCAAGAGCTCCAGTATTGCGTCGTGAAGAAGGTATGCTCTTTACGGCGTTTTTGTGTGTTTGGGTGTAATGTTCACCGTGTGTCGGTGGCTGCGCTCGGCAAGAAGTGTAATCTCAGGAGGCCCTCGTAATGGCTAAAGAAGCATTTGAACGTTCAAAACCGCACGTAAACGTGGGCACCATCGGTCACGTTGACCACGGTAAAACTACTCTGACTGCAGCTCTGACTCGCGTATGCGCCGAAGTATGGGGCGGTGAGCTGGTTGCTTTCGAAGGTATCGATAACGCACCGGAAGAGCGCGAGCGTGGTATCACCATCGCAACTTCCCACGTAGAGTACGATTCTCCGACTCGTCACTACGCGCACGTAGATTGCCCGGGACACGCCGATTACGTTAAAAACATGATTACCGGTGCTGCCCAGATGGATGGCGCT
>NZ_CBFIHX010000208.1:0-3597 GCF_965662505.1 Pseudomaricurvus sp.
AAGCGTGGCGAGTTCTACGTGGAATTACCTATTTCCATCAAGGTGCGCGGGCCTTACCACGACTTTGGTGTCTTCGTCAGTGGTGTGGCAGGAATGCCGCGGATTGTGACTTTGCATAATTACAGCATCACCAAATCAAAAGCTGATGGCATGCTGGATATGACCATTTTGGCCAAGACCTACAGATACAAGAGTGAGGGCAGCAAATGATTGTTTCGTTGAATTGGCCTCGTTGTCTTGGTTTGGTTGTGGCGGTGATGACTTTGTCTGCGTGCAGTGGCTCATCGAATCAGGACCTGAAAGATTTTATTGAGGATACCAAGCGTCGTCCGGCAGGTCAAATTGAGCCTCTGCCGCCGTTTGTTCCCTTTCAGAGCTTCAGTTACAGCGCGATGATGGAAAGAGCCCCGTTCGATCCGCCGGTGGAAGATCTTGATCTGTTGATTATGGGTAAGACTACCAATGTGAAGCCGGATACCAGTCGGGAAAAAGAATTTCTGGAAGGGTTTAATATTGCGTCGCTGACGATGGTTGGCACCATTGAACAGAATGGCATCTTGTGGGCATTGATTAATGATGGCCAGGGGGGAATCCATCGGGTGACGCAGGGTAACCATATTGGAAAAAATTACGGTCGGATTGTGGCGACCTCAAAACGTCAGATAGACATTATAGAAATTGTGCCCAATGGCGCGGATGGATGGGTTGAACGCCCTCAAGTCATACAAATTGCGGAGAAGGAATAACAACCATGCTAACAATGCATCTTAAGCGAAAAATGGGGGCTGCCGCGGCGATGATCGGGGCTTTGATGCTGACCGTCTTCTCCGCAGCTTCAGCGAGTACCTTGCAGGACGTCCGCTTTGCGGAGCTGCCCGGTGATCGGTTTGAAGTGCGTATGGGGTTTGATTCACAGCCTGAAAAGCCAACCGGTTACACCATCGAACAGCCTGCGCGAATCGTGCTTGATTTTGAAGGTGTCGACAACGGCCTGGCGCAACGCAAATTCCCGCTGTCTTTTGATAATGCCAAATCGGCGGTGGTGTTAAGCAGCGCTGACCGCACCCGTTTGATCCTGAATCTCGCTGAACTCAGTGCATACAATACCCGGGAAGAGGGTAATGAGCTGGTTATTGAGGTGGGTACTCAGTCGGCTGGCAGCAGTTCTCTGGCGAGCAGCGACAGGGTTGAACGCTCTGTTTCTTCGAGTGCTTCTCCTCGTGTCAGCAGTTCATCGCAGGGTATTAATGATATTGACTTTCGCCGTGGTGAAAACGGAGAGGGTAAGGTTATTGTTCAGCTGAGCGACCCCTCGGTGAATATTGATGTGGTTCAGCACGCAAACGATGTTGAAATTACCTTCCTCAATACCCAGTTGCCACAATCGCTGCGCCGCAGCCTCGATGTGGTGGACTTTGCTACTCCGGTGACCTTTGTGGATGCCGATACGGATGGTAAAGACGTTAAGTTGAAGGATCGAGCAACCGGAGATTACGACTATCTGGCCTATCAGGCCGATGGAACCTACGTTGTCAGCGTGAAGCCATTGACCAAGCAGGAAGTTGCAGAGAAAAAGGCCCGCTTTGACTATGTGGGTGAAAAGCTGTCTTTGAACTTCCAGAACATCGAAGTGCGCTCCGTGTTGCAGTTGATCGCCGACTTCACCGAACTCAATCTGGTGGCCAGTGATACTGTGACGGGCAACATCACTTTGCGCCTGGATAATGTGCCTTGGGATCAGGCTCTGGATCTGGTGCTGAAGACCAAGGGGCTGGACAAGCGTCAGGTAGGTAACGTGATGATGGTTGCGCCCGCTGCCGAGATCGCTGAGCGCGAGCGTCAGGAGCTGGAAACTCAGAAGCAACTGCAAGAGTTGGCGCCATTGAGAACCGAGTACATTCGCGTCCGCTATGCCAGTGCTACTGAGCTGTTCAAACTCTTCGGTAAGCGTTCCGGCGGTGGTGGCGGTTTCGGTGGCTCCGGTGGTGATGGCGGCTCAACAGCCAGCATCCTCTCTGAGCGGGGCTCAGCAATTGTGGATGAGCGCACCAACTCCATTATTCTGACCGATACCGCGGACAAGATTGACGAGTTCAAGGCGTTGATTGAGCAGGTGGATATTCCAATTCGTCAGGTAATGATTGAGGCGCGGATTGTGATTGCCAACACCAACTTTGCCGAAGAAATGGGTATCAAGTGGGGCGCGATTGGGGTGGATACTCCGGGGAATTCCACCATTTCCGTGTCTGGTTCTCAGGATGGTCTGGACAGTGATCCCGGCTCACCAGGCGAGTTCTTCTTTGGTGGCGGTACCACTGACCTGGAAGAAAACCTGATGGTCGATCTTGGCCTTAGTAATCCGGCGGGCAGCTTCGCCATGAGTTTCCTGAACGACAATGTGTTGCTGAGCATGGAAATCTCGGCGCTGGAAGATTCCGGTTATGCGGAAATTGTTTCCCAGCCTAAAGTTATCACTGGAGACAAGCAAAAAGCCCACATTGAGTCCGGTACCGAGATTCCTTATCAGGAGGCCTCTTCCAGTGGTGCTACTTCTACTTCCTTTAAAGAAGCTGTGTTGAAGCTGGATGTGACGCCTCAGATTACACCAGATGACAACATCATTATGGATCTGAAGGTGAATCAGGATTCCATTGGTGCGATTGACACTGCCAGTGGTATTCCTACGATTGATGTGACCGAGCTGCAAACCCAGGTGCTGGTCGCCAATGGTCAGACGGTGGTGCTGGGTGGTATCTTCCAAACCGAACAGGTTACCGGGCAGTCCAAGGTACCGTTCCTGGGGGATCTGCCTTATATGGGTCGCTTGTTCCGCCAGGACACCAAGAGTGAAACCAAGCGTGAACTGTTGATCTTCATTACGCCAAAAATTCTGACGGATGCAACGGTTAAATAAATAAGGATTAAGTTAACAGCGGGTAAGTAGTAAACTCAGCTGAGCTGAAATCCGGATCACTTTTGGCGCAATGAAAAGCTCTTTCATTGCGCCATTCTCTTTTTATAGTCTTAGGAATTGGTAAGTAGTCGATGTCTCAAAGTATTGTTCTGGTCGGCCCCATGGGTGCCGGCAAGTCTACCATCGGTAAATTACTTGCCGGCATCCTCCATTTACCATTTTCCGACAGTGATCGGGTGATTGAAGATCGCACCGGCGCGGATATTCCCTGGATTTTTGATGTGGAAGGCGAGGATGGATTCCGTCTGCGCGAGACCGCTGTGTTGAAAGATCTGCTGGCAGGTGATCCTATGGTGTTAGCTACCGGCGGTGGCATTGTCATGCGGGATGAAAATCGCACGATGCTGAAAGGTGACAGTGTGGTGGTTTATCTCACCGCGTCTGTCGATCAGCTGGTAGAGCGCACCTACAAAGATAAAAAGCGGCCTCTGTTGCAAGTGGCTGATCCTGAGGCGAAAATTCGCGAACTGATTGCTCATCGAGACCCTCTGTATCAGGAGGTTTCGGATATCGTTATCCAGACCGACCGCAGAGGGCCGAAAGCGGTAGCTCAGGAAATTGCCCTGCGCTACCAAGAGCGTAACGACTAACCACTGCAGTTCAGGCTCAGTGTGGTAAACTGC
>NZ_CBFIHX010000209.1:0-3583 GCF_965662505.1 Pseudomaricurvus sp.
GGATATTTTACCTCAGTGGCCAACTTTAACCGAGACTGTTCGTGAGCAAGTGTTGCGGATGGTTGGTAAGACTGTAGCCAATATGCATGGAGAGCGGATTACTCACCATTGTCTGTATCCCAAGCATATTTTTGTGGAGCTCAAAGAGGAAAGTGAGGTCGATATGCCTCGGTTGACTTTGATTGATCTGGAAAAATCCCGCTTTCAGTTATTGCGTAAACGTGAGAGAGCAGCTGATCTGGATGCGCTGTTTCGTCGCACAGATAGTTGGTCTCACCAGGAGCGCGAGCTCGTTCTCGCCACTTACGTGGAAACCTTGTCTGAGGCCTATACGTTGACTGATTATCAAAAGTTATTGCAGAAGCGAACCCGTAAAAAGCTCAATGGGAAAAGAACCTCCCGTGTCTCCTGAAGTGAAGGAGCTTGCGGATTACGGCCGTCAGCCGCCAGAGCCTTATCGGGCATCCTGGGTGGATGTCGAGGGAGCTCTGGAAGTTCAGCAGTGGCTGCGAATTCTGCCGGGTAAGCGCTATGTTGGACGGGCTGTCTGGCAGGGGCAAGAGGTACTGGTCAAGTTGTTTGTTGGGGCCAGAGCCGGCCGCAAGGCAACCGCCGAAGTAGAGGGTTACAAGCGTCTGGAATCGGCGGGATTGCCGACCCCGGAGATGCTACATCACGGAATCTTGCCAGACGGCATGGGGGCATGGGTGGTGTCTCAGTTTATTGCTCAGGCACAGACTCTGGAACAGGCATCTGGCTTAGGTTCCGATTTCAAAAAGACAAATAATCGGCACGAGCTGACGCAGGCTCGTCAGATTGATCAGGTTGTCACCTGTATTGCCGGCATGCATCAGAAAGGGGTACGACAGCAGGATATTCATCCTGAAAACTTCCTGTTGAAGGATGATCAATGCTGGATCATTGATACCGCCGATGTGATCCCTATTAATGAGGATCAAGAGGCGATTGCTAACTTCGCGGTATTTCTGGCTCAGCTGTCGGAGGAGTTGTGGCGTGGGGCGTGGCAGCTGTACCGGCAATTGAACTCGGTTGCCGCCGAATATGATAAAGTGGCCGCCCTTGCCCGGCAGTGGCAGGCATGGCGGGCGCGGGATCTGGCAGAAAAAAGTGTCCGTGATTGCAGCCTGTTTGACGTGGAATCTGGTCCGACCTTTTTTCGAGCGGTCTGGCGCAGCGAAAGCGAGACCCTGAGACCGTTGCTTGAGGATCTGGATGGTGCCTTAGTTGCCGCGACCCTGTTGAAAGACGGACGCAGTGCGACCGTCGGATTGGTCGAGTGGCAGGGACGACAGTTGGTGATTAAACGCTACAATCTCAAAGGGCTGGGTCATCGGCTACAGCGTTGCTGGCGCCCGACTCGCGCGTGGCACAGCTGGCAGGCGGGACACCGCTTGCGGGTGCTTGGAATCAACACCCCCCGTCCGATCGCGATGGTGGAAGAGCGTGTTGGCCCCCTGCGTGGGCGTGGTTATCTGATTACAGAAGTGGCAGCAGGTCAGGATTTGATGCACTCTGCCCAGAAAGCGGATAGTCAGCAGTTGCAGTCTATGGCTGTTGCGGTGCGTAAGATGATGACAGTGATGACGTCTCATCGCATTACCCACGGCGATTTTAAGGCAACCAACCTGTTGTGGGATGACGCTCTGGCAATGATTGATCTGGATGCCGTGCGCTGGCACAAAACGCACAATGGTTGGCGCAAGGCGTTTAAAAAAGATGAAGCTCGGCTTCTTCGTAACTGGAGTGAAGCTTCTCGCGAATATGAGTGTTTTAAAAACGTAATAAACGAAGATGTAACAAACAAGATAGCTCCCTGTTGAGGGGCGCCCATCATCGGGTGAAGCAGCAAACAATGATTAAGAATATTTCAAGAGGTTAACAGAGTGTCCCTGACCGTATTAGGTTTATCCGGAGCATTAAATCACGACCCTTCAGCGGCATTGTACATTGATGGCAAGCTGGTGGCAGCGGCTGAAGAAGAGCGTTTTGTCAGAGATAAACACGCCAAAAACCGCATGCCCTACGAGTCTGCCAAGTTTTGTATCGAGCAGGCCGGTATCAAGCCTGAAGATATTGATGTGGTGGCAATTCCGTTTGCCCCAATCAGTATTACCGAGCCGCATCGTTGGCACTACGCCAAGCGTTACTGGTACGCACCGGATCGTGCGCTGGATGCCATTATTAATGGCAATCGCCGTTATCGTCGCTACAAAAAGAAAATCACCTGGTTGTTGGAGCAGTTGGGCATCAACCCGAAAAAAGTGGAACTGGAATCTGTCGAGCATCACTTGGCTCACGCATCCAGCGCCTATCACTGCAGCGGTTTTAAAGAGAAAACCGCGATCATGGGTATTGATGGAAAAGGTGAGTACGCCACCACCTTCTTCGGCTACGGGGAAAACGGCAAGATCCACAAAATCAAAGAGTTTGTGGACCCGGATTCCTTGGGTGGTCTCTATGGTGCAATCACCGAGTTTCTGGGTTTTGAAATGCTCGATGGCGAATACAAAGTCATGGGGATGGCGCCTTACGGAGACTCGACCAAATACGACTTTTCCCGGTTGGCCAAATTTGAAGACGGTGAGCTGGTTATTAACACCGACTATGCCAATGTGATTGGACTGCGTCGCCACAAGGATAAAGGCAAGGGCTATTATTTCAGCGATAAACTGATTGAATGGTTGGGCCCCAAGCGTGAAGGCGATATCGCCGATGAACCTTATATCCATTATGCCGCCAGCATGCAGGCTCTGTTCGAAAAGCTGGCTCTGGAAATGATGGATTACTATCTGGGCGACGTGATTAAAGAAACCGGCAAAATCGCCTTCGCCGGTGGTTGCGCCTTGAATGTGAAGTTCAATCAGAAAATTGTCGCCCGTGAAGAAGTCAAAGAGTTGTTTGTTCAGCCAGCTTCTGGCGACTCCGGAACCGCGATTGGTGCCGCAGCTTACGTATCTGAAGCCCGTGGTGTGCCAGTTGAAAAACTGGATCATGTTTACCTCGGTCCCAGTTACACCAGTGAAGAAGTTGTTGCGGCTTGTGCCAAGCACGAAGGTAAGCCTAACTGGCAGCGCATTGAAAATGTTCCTCAGCGTATCGCTCAGGTTTTGGCAGATGGACATCCTGTGGCCTGGTTTCAGGGGCGGATGGAGTTTGGTCCTCGCGCACTCGGCGGACGTTCAATTCTGGGATGCCCCAGTGTTGACGGCGTAGCCGACAAAATTAATGAACAAATTAAATTTCGCGAGCGCTGGAGGCCTTTCTGCCCAAGCATGCTTAGTCGCGTAGCGCCGGAAATGTTCAAGGTCGACCATCCCGCGCCTTACATGACTTTCACGTTCGAAGTAAACGAAGACTGGAAAAGCCGCGTGCCGGAAGTTGTACATGAAGATGGTACGGCTCGAGCTCAGGCCCTACAGCCCGGCGTCAACGATCCTTACTACCAGTTGATGGAAGAAATGGAGAAGCTAACCGGCAATGCGGTAGTGATGAATACCTCACTCAATCGTCGTGGCGAAGCTATGGTGTGTTCGCCAACCGATGCGCTGAATATGTTCTTCGG
>NZ_CBFIHX010000210.1:0-3573 GCF_965662505.1 Pseudomaricurvus sp.
TGGGTCGTACTGGATTCGAACCAGTGACCAATTGGTTAAAAGCCAACTGCTCTACCAACTGAGCTAACGACCCAAAGTCTTGAGTATCCGATTTGGTAGGATCGGGATACGAAGTTTGTAGCTCTCAAATTGTAATTAAGGCTGCTAATCAGCAGCCTTAATGTGCACAGATGGCTCAGTATCATTGTGCGCCTTGTATGGTGGGTCGTACTGGATTCGAACCAGTGACCAATTGGTTAAAAGCCAACTGCTCTACCAACTGAGCTAACGACCCAAAGGAGGCGCATATAATAGTGATTTCGAATTAAAAAACAAGCGGTTTTTTGTATTTATTCCTATGGATTGTTGTCTATAAACAAAGGCTTAAGGCCAGAGGGCAAAATCCGGTCAATCCCGGTAGCGGGTCGGATCTTTCAGACCGGCCTCGTCGAAGCCCTGGCGTCTCAATCTACAGCTGTCGCACTTGCCACAAGCACGTCCCAGATCATCTGCCTGGTAACAGGAAACCGTTTGGCTGTAGTCGACACCCAGCGCCACACCCCGAGTCACGATTTCGGCCTTTGTCAGATCGATCAAAGGCGCTTCAATCGAAAGACCTCGGCCTTCGACACCCGCCTTGGTCGCCAGGTTGGCCATCACTTCGAAGGCCTCGATGTAGGCTGGCCGGCAATCCGGATAACCCGAATAATCCACCGCGTTGACACCAACAAAAATCGTCTGGGCATCCAGTACTTCTGCCCAACCCAATGCAATCGAGAGAAATACGGTATTGCGGGCGGGAACATAGGTCACCGGAATGCCTTCGGTTTCCTCCTCAGGCACATCAATGTTGGTGTCGGTGAGCGCCGACCCGCCAATAGTGCCCAGATCCAGCTTAACCACTTTGTGAGCAATCGCCCCCAAGGTCTTTGCTGTATGTTCAGCCGCCTTTAATTCTGTTCTGTGGCGCTGACCGTAATCAAAACTCAGGGTATAACAGTCATACCCCTCTTTCTGAGCCATTGCCAATACTGTGGTGGAGTCCAAACCACCCGAGACCAAAACTACTGCTTTTGGGTTCGCCATAAGGCCCTCTTACTTCTCGCGTCTTAACGTTGTGGATTTTGACTCAAGCACATCAACTGTAAATCGGCTGTGGCGCTTGAAAATATCGTCCAACAGGCCGTCTTGTCGCATATCATCCAGTGCCTGTCGATACACATCCAACAGCCTTTTATTCGAAGATTTTTTCGACATATACAGACCCACACCGGTTTCGCCAACCACTCTCACCAGCGCCAAGTCATCGGAGCCCAGCTGCATATCTCGCACAGCCCAGTCAAAAGCTTCTTCGGTACCGACCATGATATCGATGCGCTTTTTTAACAGCATTTCCAATCCTTGCTGCATATTATTAACCGGGAACAGGTTAAGGGTATCCCGATCACGTGTCTTAAGATCGTAATCGGACCCTCGAATATAACCAACTCTTCGGCCATCCCGCAGCGGAGACGAATACTGGCTCGCCTCCGCCTTGCGAGCAACCATCAACACCTGGCTGTGAGACAAGCCGCCAACCAGAATAGCCGTTTTAGCTACAGACTGGCTCTCAAAGACCACCGCAAAGTCTACATAGCCACTGGCCAAGGACTGAAGCGCTCGTGGATACGGTTGCAGAATATTGGTGTAGGGTATTTCCGTGTACGAAGCCAGTGCCTGTGAAAACTCGCTCAGCAAACCCTGCTCATTGCCTTCACTATCCAGATAGGCCCAGGGCATAACTGTCCCAGCTGCAAAGCGAACAATCGGAGTCGAATCCCGTTCAGCTGCAACGGCCACCAAAGACATCACACTACACATCAACAGAACGAGAATACGCAACATACGAGCCTCAATAACCGGGAGCGTCATCCCAGAGAATCTTATGCAACTGCAGCTGATAACGTACCGGCAGGTTATCTGACACGATCCAATCCGCCAGATCACGCTGGGAGATTTGACCGTAACTGGGGGAAAACAACACCTCTCCAACCTGGCCAACCAACTGCAGCTCATCAATTTTCATGCGCGCCCACTCGTAGTCCTGTCGATCGCAGATAACAAATTTCACTTGATCGTTTTGTCCCAGTAAAGGCATGTTGTCATACAGGTTGCGAGAAGACTCACCGGAAGCGGGAGTCTTCAGATCCACAACACGACTGACTCGGGAATCTACATCGCCAACCGGCATGGCTCCGCTGGTTTCAAGAGACACCTCGAAGCCTTCATCACACAGAGCTTTTAACAGGGGCAGACAATTAGGCTGGGCCAGCGGCTCTCCTCCGGTGACACATATATACCGGGGGTTATAGCTTTTCACCTGTTCAAGAATTTCTATCAAGGTGAGGCGCTCACCACCAAAGAATGCATACTCAGAATCGCAATACTGGCACCGCAACGGGCAACCTGTCAGGCGTACAAAAACCGTAGGAAACCCCACTGTACGTGCCTCTCCCTGCAGGGAGTAGAAGATTTCTGTGATGCGAAGGGATGCATCTGTCATGGACAAGGCCGCCTACCAATGAAAAGGGGGCGGATTTTAACCAATCTGGGCAATTTACGCGAGAACCAGACCTGACAACGGGCAAAAAGCATCGATTTTAGGAGTTTGTACTAAACTTGAACGCCGTCCAGGGCAGGGAAACTCAGGAGGGGACAAACAGAACCGGCACCCTGAACGGGTACCGGAGATAGACCGACTTACATACCAGACAAGTAATTTGACGCCAAACGCGCCGCATTGGTGTTGGCGTTATTGGCCACCACTTCCTGAAGCAATGATCGGGCTTTTTCTGCATCACCCAGCTTGTCGTACACCGTCCCTAGCTTATACATAGAGTCCGGGGCTTTAGCATGATCCGGGTATTCACTCAGCAAACGACTGAACCACGAACGAGCCTCTTCAAGATCGCCCTGCAACAAACGGATTTCACCCAACCAATACTGGCTGTTGGCAGCATAGCGTCCGTCGGGGAAATTGGTGAGGTAGCCATTAAACGCAACCACCGCCTGATCGTAGTCTTTTTGTCTGAGCACAAGATCGATCGCATCGCGATAGCTTTGCATCTCATCCGCACCCGCAGAAGCAGAAGATGACCCACCTGAAGGCGAATCAATAGCGGCTTGCGAACCTGAGGGCACATCTGACTTTTCAGAACCGGGCGCCGAAGCGGCGGGTTTCCCCCCAAGCTCTGTCAATCGACGATCTAAATTCAGGTAATCATCGAGTCGTTGTTGCTTCAGGCGTTTGAGTTCATAGCCCTGCTCTTCAACCATGCCACGCAGCTCTGATACTTCTTGCTGCAAAGCCTGCAATCTGTAGAACATCTCGCTCTGGCTGGTGGCAGACGAAGACTGCGCGGACATCGCACCAGAGGCGTCGGCCATCATTTGCGGAGAAGCACTGGCATTAGGCGAATTGGTGTTTTGAACAGTCCCACTCTGAGCCTGTACAGAGACATCCCTGTTAGGCGTCAAAAGACGATTCGGAGAATCCACCACCTGCACCTGTGCACTGACCGAGGAAACACCCAGTACCGGCCCTGCCAATAGAGC
>NZ_CBFIHX010000211.1:0-3543 GCF_965662505.1 Pseudomaricurvus sp.
ACGGAAAGCATCAATACGCTTGGCCAACTCCGCATCGGAGGTCGCCAAAATCTGTGCAGCCATCAGACCAGCATTGAACGCACCTGCGCCACCAATAGCCAAGGTCCCTACCGCCACGCCGCGAGGCATCTGAACAATAGAAAGAAGACTGTCCTGACCACTCAGAGCCTTACTCTGAACAGGAACACCCAGAACCGGCAAACGGGTTTTAGACGCCACCATGCCCGGCAAATGCGCCTCACCTGATAGCCGTTATCCGCTGCAGACGCGGAAAAAGACATCAGCTTATCCGGTGTACGGTGCGCAGAGACAACCTCGACATGATAATCGACGCCCAGCCGATCCAGAATGTCGGCCGCTTCTTTCATTGTAGGCCAATCGCTCTTGGACCCCATGATGATGGCAATTTTTGGTTGCATGTGCAGTCTCCGGAAGCCTTTGGCCTCTCATGGCAGGCCCACAGTCAGTACGGGCACTATCTCTTTACAGGCCTCTTGGCCCCCAAACGAAAAAACCCGCTTAAATAAGCGGGTATTTACTGCAACTCGCCAAAGACGAATTGCTTTAAGCAATTTGGTAGGACTAGGCAGATTCGAACTGCCGACCTCTACCATGTCAAGGTAGCGCTCTAACCAACTGAGCTATAGTCCTATAATTTTCACCTTCCTATCTGCCACAGTTGCCAGCAAATAAGGTCAGTCATTTCAGGCGGTTAGCGACTTAAAATGCAATATAAACAGTCTGACTCCCTGAAAGAGGCGCGTACTTTACCAGCACCTTTTAAAGTAGGCAAGTCCTTGGCTCAACATATCGCCACAGTCCTTCATGCCGCAGCAACGCCAAACCGACAACCGCTATCACCCTACTCCATCAACAGAAAACGCGGTAGAATTGCGCGCTTCGATTTTAACCATTTCTGCAACCTCAACCACTCCTAAGATTTCAACCACACCACGGGGACACAACAACATGCGGATAGCGGTCACTGGCGCCAACGGGTACGTAGGTACCGCACTGTGCAGGCACCTCTTGCGCCAGGGAATCGATGTTAGTGCACTGATTCGAGACTCCCGAGATCAACAGAATCCAGAACCCGTAACACCCCACTCAGCCAGCAAAATAACGCACCCCCGCCTGCACTACTTTCCGGTGGATTATAACGCTCCGGAAACAGTGGTCCACGCCTTACACGGGGTTGACGCAGTCATCCACTTGATCGCGAAAACACACACCAAAGACACCTTTGCTGAAATGGAGGCCTATCGCTCAGTCAATTTGGGCATCAGCCAGACAGTCGCAGAAGCCGCCATTCAGGCAGGAAACAAGCGACTGGTTTTTCTGAGCAGCATCAAGGTCAACGGCGAAGGCACCACTGAGCCATTCAAACCCTCAGATCAACCGGCGCCAACTACCGCCTACGGACTGAGTAAGCTGGAGGCCGAACGAGCCCTGACAGATCTGTGCACAGGCTCTATTGAGCTTGTTATCCTGAGACCCCCTCTGGTGTATTCGCCAGACGCCAAAGGCAATATCCACACACTCAAAAAAGCCATTCAGAAAGGAATCCCCCTGCCATTGGGGAGCATTCACAATCAGCGAGACATCATCGACCTGAATCTACTGTGCGAGTATCTCTATAAAAGCTGCACTATTCCGGAGGCGGATGGTCAGACCCTGCTGGTGAGTAACGATAGCGCGCTATCGACCACCCAGCTGGTACGTCGAATTGGTACGGATATTGGCAAACGCCCTCGACTTATCCCGATTCCTGCCGTTTTCCTGCGAACCATGGGCAAACTGCTGGGGAAAACAGAGCAAATAGACAAGCTGTGCGGCAATCTCGAAGTCGACGCCTCCCAGGCCCATCAGCTACTCCAGCCAAACCCTAACTTGGTTCAGCCAACCCCTAATTTGGGCTTTCGCAAATAGAGCACTTTCGCACCATGACCCTTCCAACTTCTCTGATCTACCTTTTGCCAGTCTGCATCACGGCAGTCATCTGCACCTACCTCTTCACCCGCTGCTATATAAAGTACGCCATCAGCAAAGGTGTCATCGATACACCCAATGAACGCAGCTCTCATACTACCCCGACCCCCAGAGGCGGCGGCCTATCAATTGTCATTATTTGCCTGACGCTGATACTTGGGGGCATGCTAACCCAAAGCCCGCTCATTTATGGAGCACTGGCTACACATCTGAGCACGACCAACCTCATCGCTCTTCTGGCAGGCGGCATTCTGGTAGCGGGTATTGGCTTTCTGGATGACCACTCCCCACTGTCCAGCCGCATCCGATTCAGCACCCACTTTATTGCCAGTTTAGTCGCTCTGGCACTACTCGATCCTCTACCCTCACTGTCGTTACCAGGCCTGGATTTGACCATCGATGGCCTATGGCTACTACCGGCAGCGTTAGGCCTAACCTGGCTAATCAACCTCTATAACTTTATGGATGGGATCGATGGTATTGCCGCGACCGAAGCGCTTACCGTACTGACTGGTGCCATGATCGTTGGTCTAATAAACAGTCACTCTGCTTTCCCTTGGCAGCTGCTATTTGTACTAAGCGCACCGATACTGGGCTTTTTACTGCTCAACTGGTCTCCTGCCAGGGTTTTCATGGGCGACGGGTGTAGCGGATTTCTTGGCATCCTCCTGGGGTTACTCGCCTGCATTTACGCCGCCAATACCTCCGTCAACCTGTGGTGCTGGGCGATTTTACTGGGCGTTTTTATTGTGGATGCCTGCTGGACACTGGCAACACGCATACTCACCAAACAACAATGGCATCAGCCCCACCGCAGTCACTGCTACCAAATCCTCAGCCGCAAACTGGGAACTCACAGCAAAGTGACCCTGGGCTCAGCGGCTATCAACCTGCTTTGGCTAACCCCAATGGCCTTCGCGGCCAGCCAGTTTCCAAACTATGGATTACTTTGCCTGCTACTGGCTTACAGCCCGCTTATACTGCTTTGTCGCCACCAGCAGGCTGGACGACACAACTGATCTACACCAAGTCTTAGCCAAAGAACATTAAAACGCGGTCGAAATGCACAAAATGTCGTCTTTTTCACTTATAAATCAATCAGTTATTTTTTAGAGAAAATTCCCAAACAGCCCTTGACGAAGCCGTAATCGGGCTATAATATACGCGCCATCTTGAGCCAAGGGCATCAGCCAACGCTCCTGATAACAATTCCGACATAGCTCAGCGGTAGAGCAGTTGACTGTTAATCAATTGGTCCCTGGTTCGATCCCAGGTGTCGGAGCCAAATTTAAAAAGGCTGCCCTTTGGGCGGCCTTTTTTGGTTTTTACTTTGCGTTTTCGCATCCAGCTCTACTTCCGGCAAGACGCCTCGCTGCTATCGACAATTGATTTCTGTATGATTGGATGTAGTATCCATACAAGGAATTTGGATAAAAACACAGCGATGCTGTTCATGGATCACAATCGTTACGCTATAGCCTCACAACAACCAAATGCTGAGCTATTCTTTAAAGCACCGAATCTATTAACATCGATTGTGACCCATAACACTCA
>NZ_CBFIHX010000212.1:0-3439 GCF_965662505.1 Pseudomaricurvus sp.
TGTTTCAGTCGCCGGCAATGGCCATTCTGCAATCGGCACAGAAACAGCTGGAGCCACTGGTTCAATTAATCAATGGCGGCGGTTCACGAGCGGTTTACGCCCACTGTCTGGACTGCGTAGCTCCTTAAGGAGTTCCTTAAGGAGCATCTTAAGGAGCGCCTTGAAACTTGTAGTCTCCCCTAAAACCCCAGGGTCTGCTTCACAAAAGGAATGGTCAAACGTCGCTGCTCTGCCAGCGACGCATCATCCAGTCGATGCAGGGTTTTAAACAGGTCGTGAGTGGAGCGAGGCGCGCGATGCAAAATGTATTGCGCCACCTCATCCGTTAATTCGATACCCCGCGCTCTGGCGCGCATCTGCAAAGCCTTGCGCTTTGATTCATCGTCCAGCGGCTGCACCTGAAATACCAACCCCCAATTCAAACGGGATTGCAGATCTGGTAGACCCACCTTCAATTCTCTCGGGCTCTGTGTTGCGGCCATAACCACACGCCGTCCGGTATCCCGCATCACATTGAAAAACACAAACAGCGCGCGTTCCCACTCCGGACGACCAACCACCCAGTGCAAGCCATCCAGACACACCAAATCAAGGTTCTCCAACCCGTCCAGCAACTCTGAAGGTGCGGCATCCACCAGCTCTTCCAAGGGTAAATACTGGGCAGACCGGCCCTGCTCGCCGGCAAAGTGGCAAGCTGCCTGCAATAAATGGCTGAGACCGACCCCTTCGCTTCCCGACAAATAAATAAATTGCTCACCGAAGGGCTGCAACTGCTGCTGCAACCCCATCACCACCTGCTTGTTAAGATGGCCGTCGATGGCGTAAAAATTCTCAAAGGTCGCATCATCCTTAAGCTGAACACCTAAAGAGAGCTGACGAGGAGATGAGGGTGACACGGGGTGATTCATGAGGAGATCAGGGTAAGTCTGTCAAAGAGACGCTAGTCTAACAGATGGCACCGGTTTTTCAGAAGACCTACCGGCCAGAAGCCACACAGCGGCGGAAGTTGCTTCCGCCACCCGATGGTTGAGGGTCAACCAGACCAACTGTAACGCAATGGATTCAACTCAGAACCCTGAGGCTCGAGGGTTTGCGGCATATTGACAGGACCTCCGCCAGTCAGTGGCATCGGCGTCAAACGGCGATCCAGATCCAGCGCGCCTTTCAACTGGGAAATATCACCCTCCATAAATAAAGCCACTTTCAATTGAGAGCCCTCGATAGCCAGCAAATTCAGCTCACGCACCACCGCCAGGCCCTCCAGATACGACAGCAGTTGCACATATTGCGAAAACTCACCCACCTGCTGAATGTCCATCACCACCGATTCGGAGGTGACGCCACGGTTTCGGATGCCATAGATGTCAGCGAGATAATCGCTGGTCGAGTTGACAGCCTCTTTCAACAACACCGTGTCGGATTGGCCCTCACTGTCAAACACCTGCCGACTTTGCTTGTGCAACAGGGTCCAGGCCGAAATCCAGCGTCCCGAAGAGGTTTGACTGTAGCGCCCAACCAGAATCGCATCAGGTTTGTAGCGAGTAGAGGCTTCGGTGATCGCGCCTTGATCCAGACTCCACAGGTCATTGGCGTTGAGTGAGACCTGATCTTCCAGATCCATCAACGGCAACACCACCGGCAGGCCGCGCTCTTTAGCCTCAGACTCCACCACGTCAAACAGCTCCGGGTTTTCTTGCAGCGACACCATTTCACGCCCCGCCTGCAAATCGTCCTTCACCAGCCACACCAGCACAGACGGGCGATTCGCAGGCCACAAAGGCAACCCCGCCTGACGCAACAGGTTTTCCACGCTCACCTGTGAGAAGTTCAGCACCACCGTCGTCGCAGGCACTTCCTCACCGTCACGCTCCAGCGTTTCACTACCGGACTCATACCGGAAGGCTTCCATATAGCCATCTGGCTTGGCCAAAGCCGCCTTCACCACCGGAGAATTCAGCGCTTGCGGCTGACCAGTGACACGAACCAGTACCGAAGCCAGGGCTTCCGATGTGGCCTGACGCCGCTCTTCATCTCCCTGACTCACAACCAGTTCACTCTGCTGATAGAGGTTGCGCACCAATTCAGCGTGCCCTGGCATCGCCAACACTGACACACACACTCCGACAAACCACCCAACCAATCGCTGCAAACTGACTACTCCTTACAGGCTGTTACTCACTGAACCATCAACCGACTCCAATCTCCGTCGCATTGCCTTCACAGTACGGTTTGATTGTAGCCCTTAAATGAATGATTCGACGTATGGCCATTGTTGAAACAGCCGCTATTATGCCTTTGAGAACCAGCGCCGACCAGAAGCGCCCCGATTCGTTTGTAAAAAATGAGGATTCACGGGATTTTTCCCTCTGTAAAGCCCTAACAGCCCACGCCATAAGCTGGTAGAATACGCGCCTTTCAAGTCCAACCTTTCTGATTCACCCTTTGACCGACGAGCCCTGCCCTCCATGAGCGATAAACAGACCCCATCCTTGAGTTATAAAGACGCTGGCGTAGATATTGATGCTGGCAATGCCTTGGTTGAGCGCATCAAAGGAGTGGCCAAACGCACTCGCCGCCCCGGTGTGATGGCAGGATTGGGCGGTTTTGGCGCCCTGTTTGAATTGCCAACAGGCTACAAAGAGCCTGTATTGGTGTCCGGTACCGACGGTGTTGGCACCAAACTGCGTCTGGCCATGGACCTTAACCTGCACGATACTATTGGTATCGATCTGGTCGCCATGTGCGTTAACGATCTGGTGGTCGCGGGTGCCGAGCCTCTGTTCTTCCTCGATTACTACGCCACAGGCAAGCTTAACGTTGACGTCGCCGCAGATGTGGTTTCCGGCATCGGTGATGGTTGCGAACTGGCGGGCTGCGCACTGGTTGGCGGCGAAACCGCCGAAATGCCCGGCATGTACGACGGCGATGATTACGACCTGGCCGGCTTCTGCGTCGGTATCGCCGAAAAATCCGAACTGATCGACGGCAGTAAAGTCGCCGAAGGTGATGTACTGATCGGACTGACGTCCAGCGGCCCTCATTCCAATGGCTACTCTCTGGTGCGCAAAATCATTGAAGTCAGCGGTGCAGACCTGAACGAAACCGTCGGTGACAAGCCTCTTGGCAAGGCTCTGATCGAGCCCACCCGTATTTACGTCAAATCTTTGCTGCGCCTGATCAAGGAATCTCAGGTCAACGCCATGTCTCACATTACCGGTGGCGGCCTGCAGGAAAATATCCCCCGCGTACTGCCGGACGACTGCAAGGCTGTTATCGACACCAGCGCCTGGACATTCCCACCGGTATTCCAGTGGTTGCAGCAAAAAGGCAACGTAGAAGCCTACGAAATGTACCGCACCTTTAACTGTGGTGTAGGCATGATCGTCGCCGTGCCTGCCAGTGAGCAAGACAACGCACTGGCCATTTTGAAAGATGCCGG
>NZ_CBFIHX010000213.1:0-3327 GCF_965662505.1 Pseudomaricurvus sp.
CAGCGCGCCATTCACTCGTATCTCTGGAGCCTTCATGCTATCAACATGTACGCCATGAAGGAAGGTGCGGCCAAGAACTTCGGCGAAGGCTACGAGGTGATGGCCATTTGGAAACAACGGATCGATGCCAACGCCATCATCACCACCCCCAACTCGGATGTGATCTACGGCATGGGCTTCCTCGATCTGGCGAAGGACGGACCAATGGTGCTGGATGTACCGCCGAAACTGCAGGCTCTGATCGACGATTTCTGGCACCGCCCTATTGAGGGACCGAAAATCGACGGCCGCCAATATTACGCTGACATCGGCCTGCCAGGGCCGGATAAAGGCAAAGGCGGCAAGTACCTGGTGGTGCCCGCTGACTATGACGGTGATATCCCCGAGAAGGACTATTACGTCTACCACAGCAAGACCAACGGCGTCTTTGTCTTTTTGCGCGGCTTCTTCGACAGCCCGGATAATCTCCAGCCGGCTGTCGACAACATGATGGGCATTCGCATCTACCCTCTGGGCAAAGAGAGCAGCGCCAAGAAAATGGAATTCCCCAACGCCTCCGGCGTAAAAGCCAACATGGGCGCCCCCATGGACGGAGCCTACTTCGACATGCTTAACCGCTTTGTGCAGAGCGAAGTCAACAACTACCCCGACACCAACTACGCGCGGGGCATGATGGCCGCCATCGGTATCGCCAAGGGCCAGGAGTTCAAACCGACGCCGCGGCAAAAAGAACTTCTGGACTACGCCGCGAAAACAGCCTTCAAGATGTCCAAGGCCGTATCGTTTGATCAATTTCCCGACGGTGAGAAGGCTAAGTGGTACGACAATCGCCAGTGGTGGGGTCATATTCGCGATGGTGGCGATGACTTCTTCACCGCGCTGGATGATTTCAATTTTGAGCGCAAAGACGGTCATTACATTGATGTCGATGCGCAGATCCACATGTACACCAACTACTACTCCATGAGCCCCGGTATGGGCACCTCGATTCCCGGTGTCGGCGGTAAATATCTGGTGACAGCCAAGGATGCGAATGGAAACTTTGTCGACGGCGGCAAAACCTACAAACTGACCCTGCCCCCGAAAGCACCGGCCAACCTGTTCTGGTCTGTCACCGCTTATGATGCGGTCACAGCCGCCGGGCTGGACAATGGCCAGCCCTTCCCCTCAATCAATTCCAAGGATGACATCCAGAAGAACAGTGACGGCTCTGTAACCCTCTACTTCGGGCCAAAAGCTCCGAAAGGCAAAGAGAGCAACTGGGTAGCCACCGTGCCAGAAAAAGGTTGGTTCTCGATTCTGCGCCTCTACGGGCCGGAACAACCTTTCTTCGACAAGTCCTGGATACCAGGAGACTTCGAACTGGTTGACTGAAGGCTCGCTGGTAGAAGAGTTCCTGGCTGGTTGCTTTTATGTAATCGCCAGGAATTCCATTTTGACACCACAATATACCTAAAAAGGATTTAGACCATGAGGATTACAACATGAGATTACGCACACTACACACACTGAGCTTTGCCTTGGTCGCCGGCCTGTTTTCTATCCAGGCTGCCGCCCAGGAAGAGCAGCGCCCCGGAACAACCGCTCCGCAGCTTTCTCTGCCCTATGCCGAGCAGAAATATCGGGGGGACGTCGGCACCACCTATCTCGACTCGGACCCCGCGCAGTTTCCGAAACAAGTCACCGCTCCCGAAGGTGCCCCCAACGTGCTGGTTGTTTTGCTTGATGACGTGGGCTTCGGTCAATTCTCGGTATCGGGTGGCGGCGTGCCTGCCCCCAATATGGAGGAACTGGCTGAAGAGGGTTTCCTGTTCACACGTTTTCACACCACCGCTGTCTGTACTTCCACGCGGGCTGCTCTCTTGACCGGACGCAACCACCATGTCGCCGGCAGCGGTAATATCACCGAAGTTGCCACCGGCTATGACGGCTACACAGGTATCATTCCGAAAGATACCGCAACCTTCGCTGAAATGATGCGCCTGAACGGCTATATCACGTCGTGGATCGGCAAAAACCACAACACCCCGACCTACGAAACCAGTGCTATGGGGCCTTTCGACCACTGGCCCAACAATCTGGGATTCGATTACTTTTATGGGTTCATGGCGGGCGACACCAATCAAAGACGTCCCTGGCTCTACGAGAACCAAACGCCTGTAGGTCAGCAAACTGCTGACGACTACTATCTGAGCGTCGATCTGGCGGACAAGTCCATTGAGTGGCTGCAGCAGGCAGAAGTCGTTCAGCCGGATAAACCGTGGATGATGTATCTGGCACCTGCCGCAACGCACTCCCCGCATCAGGCGCCAAAAGAGCTGATTGAAAAACACAAAGGCCGGTTTGATAACGGCTGGGACAAGTACCGTGAAGAAACTTTCGCACGCCAGAAAAAGATGGGCATCATTCCGGAAAATACTCAACTGACCAAGCGCCCCGACAGTTTGCCCGCTTGGGACAGCCTGAGCGCCGATCAGAAAAAGCTGTCAGCCCGAATGATGGAAGTGTTTGCCGCCTATGGCGAACATGTTGACCAACAGGTCGGTCGGGTACTCGACTACGTCAAATCTCTTCCTGACGCCAACAACACAATGATTGTCTACATCGTGGGCGACAATGGCGCTTCATCGGAAGGGGGCATCCCGGGCACCTTGAACGAAAACGCGTTTTTCAACGGTGTCCAGATGCAGACTGAAGACATGATGCCTTATATCGATGAAATCGGTACCGAGAAACATTTCAATCACTTCCCTGCGGCCTGGGCTCATGCGGTGGATACACCTTTCCAGTGGGTCAAACAGGTGGCGAGCCACTTGGGCGGCACGCGCAATGTGATGCTCGTGAGCTGGCCGGAAGAATACCGCAAAGGTGGACAAGTTCGCACTCAGTTCACCCACGTCATCGACGTTGCCGCGACGATTCTGGATGCGACGGGTATCGAAGAGCCTCGCAGCGTTAACGGAACAACCCAAAAGCCCATTGAAGGCCGCAGCTTTCTGAGCGTTTTGGACGACAAAGATGCCGAAGAAATTCGCACCAGCCAATACTTCGAAATGTTCGTCAATCGCGGCATCTACAAAGATGGTTGGTGGGCCGGCTCCCGTTCATTCGACCCGTGGAATCCAATCCGCGGCGAATTCAATCCTCTGACCGCAGAGTGGGAACTCTACAACCTGGATGAGGACTTTTCGCAAGCCAACAACCTGGCGGATAAATACCCGGAAAAGCTGGATGAGCTCGTGAAACTTTGGTGGGCAACCGCCGCCAAGGAACAAGTACTGCCGCTAGACTGGCGTGGGTCCGAGCGCTTCAGCGCGGAACTGATGG
>NZ_CBFIHX010000214.1:0-3288 GCF_965662505.1 Pseudomaricurvus sp.
GTTGTTTCCAGAGTTTATTCATAATGGCGCAATATTTGCGTTGCAAACTGTTGTTGGCGATTTAGAAAGCCTGTCTCAAACTTCCTGATACTTTTTTGAGTTGCTCGGGGTTTTCAGTATCTGGCAAGGCCGTCCTGCTTGAGCTGTGAAGCGTTCGAAGCGTTATTTTTTGTGGCTTAAGATCCAGGTTCGTCGTATAAAAATTTCAGAAGTTGATGTACTGCGCATTGTGAACAAATTACGCTGTAGCGATAGAAAATTAGGCTATAAGTTCTCTGTGCCAGATCTGAGGTGATTTTTGTATCAGCTTAATTCTTTAAGGTTGATGCTGTCAGTGTATTACGAAGGAGTTTAGAAATAATTCATGAAAATTACGGTATTTGGGATCGGCTACGTGGGGTTGGTGCAGGCTGCTGTGCTGGCGGATGTAGGACATGATGTCTGCTGTGTAGATGTTGACGAAAGGAAAATCGAAAACCTAAAGCAGGGAGAGATTCCAATATTTGAGCCGGGACTGACTCCGTTGGTTAAGGAGAATTACGAAGCCGGACGCATTACGTTTACCACCTCGCCTCAGGAAGGTGTTGAGTTTGGCGACGTCTTGTTTATCGCAGTTGGCACGCCTCCAGATGAAGATGGATCGGCGGATTTAAAATATGTATTGGCTGTTGCCGAGTCAATAGCGGTACACATGAACAGTGGAAAAATCATTATCGATAAATCCACCGTGCCTGTGGGAACCGCAGACAGAGTGGCGGAGAAGATTGAAGCGTCTCTTCAGAAACGCTTTCATAATCCCTCCGAGGCGCCTCTATTCAGTGTGGTATCAAACCCCGAGTTTCTTAAAGAGGGCGCCGCTGTTCAGGATTGTATGACCCCCGACCGTATCATTATTGGTTTGCGTGACAATTCTGACGCCATGAAGGTTCAGGACGTGATGCGTGACTTATATGCCCCGTTTAACCGTAACCGGGATCGGATGATCTTCATGGACGCCCGCAGTGCAGAGCTGACCAAGTATGCAGCGAACTGCATGCTGGCCACGAAAATCAGCTTTATGAATGAGATGGCGAATATTGCTGAGCGTGTTGGCGCTGATATTGAGCACGTGCGCCATGGTATCGGTTCGGATTCCCGCATCGGTTATCAGTTTATTTATCCAGGCTGTGGCTATGGCGGATCGTGCTTCCCTAAAGATGTTCGGGCCCTCATTCATACTGCCGGTGAGATGGATTACCAGTCTGAGATTCTACAGGCTGTTGAGTCAGTCAATGGGCGGCAAAAACAGAAACTGTTTGATTATGTGTCACAGCACTTTGCGGGCTCACTTAAAGGTAAGGTGTTTGCGTTGTGGGGCCTGGCTTTCAAGCCTAAAACGGATGATATGAGAGATGCATCCAGTCGGGTTTTGATGGAAGCGCTTTGGGCTGCAGGTGCACAAGTTCAAGCCTATGATCCGGAAGCGATGGATGAGTGCCAGCGGATCTATGGTTCCCGTCAGGATTTACACTTGATGGGCACCAAGGAGTCTGCACTGAAAGGCGCCGACGGCCTGATAATCTGTACCGAGTGGCAAAGTTTTCGTGCTCCGGACTTCGAGCAGCTGAAGCAACTGCTAAAAACTCCCGTCATTTTTGATGGCCGAAACCTGTTTGACCCGCTGAGAATGAAAGAAAAGAATTTTGATTATTATGCGATAGGTCGCGGTTTATCAATTCAGTCGTAAAGTATTCGATAGAATGTTGAATCATTTGGTTTTCATTCAGGTTTAATGCATTAGTGTCACAAGGACGTTCTCGCTTTACTCCAAAAAATTAGTCAACTGAAATAGTTGGCTTGTGCTAATTAGCAAGTATGAAGTTTGAGTAAAAGAAAAGGATTCGATGTATGAAGATTTTGGTGACGGGTGTTGCTGGGTTTATTGGGATGTACACCGCCAAGGCCTTGTTGCAACAAGGGCACGATGTAGTCGGGCTGGATAATTTAAACGATTATTATTCGGTAGAATTAAAACATTATCGCTTGGAGCAGTTGTCTCAATTTGACAAGTTTTCCTTTGTGAAAATGGACTTGGCCGATCGCGAAGGTGTTGCGGACCTGTTTCGTACAGAGAGATTTCAGCGCGTTATTCATCTTGCGGCACAGGCCGGTGTGAGATATTCGCTCGAGGCTCCGTTTAAGTATATCGACAGCAATGTCGTTGGCACCATGACCATTCTTGAGGGATGTAGGAATAATCAGGTTGAACATCTCGTATACGCCTCTTCCAGTTCCGTGTACGGAATGAACCCAAAAATTCCTTTTTCGGTCAGTGACGGTGTCGATCACCCTGTTTCCTTATATGCAGCTACGAAAAAGTCCAACGAGTTGATGGCGCACGCCTATTCACATCTTTACGGAATCCCTACCACTGGCTTGAGGTTTTTTACCGTTTATGGTCCTGCTGGTAGGCCTGATATGGCTCCCTGGTTATTCACTAAGGCTATTTTAAACGGTGATCCGATCAAAGTGTTCAACCACGGCGATATGCAGCGTGATTTCACGTATATCGACGATATTGTTGAAGGGATTGTCCGAGTGCAGAATGTGATCCCTGCGCCAAAAGAATCATCAATGGGGTGTGATCCATCACAAAGCTCTGCGCCATATCGCTTGTACAATATCGGCAACAATCAACCCGTCCAATTAAATACGTTCATATCAGCAATTGAGCAGGCGTGTGATCGTGAAGCAATCAAGGAGTTGTTGCCGATGCAGGCGGGTGATGTTCCTGTTACGTATGCCGATGTTGATAGCTTGGTGGAGGCAGTGGGTTTTAATCCGGCCACGCCTATAGCGGAAGGTATGCAGCTGTTTGTTGATTGGTATCGAGGTTATACGGAGTCTCAATAATGGATGGCTTGTCCAGCTTGAATAAGCAATCGATTCTCTTTGTCATCAATTCTTTAGAAGGTGGTGGTGCTGAGAAAGTGCTGGTGAATTTGCTGGAGCATATTCGGCCTGAAGTTGGGCGAACTAACAGCAAGGTTGGCCTCTATCTTTTGGATGAGTACGAGCAAAAGCATGAGGTTCCTGATTATGTCTCTGTGACCACCGGAGCGGCGCAGGGTAGTATCGGCAAAAGCATTGCCCAGTTGTTAAAAGAGGTGAAGTGTCGCCGTCCGGACGTCATTGTCAGTTTTCTCACTCGCAGTAACTGTGCATCCGTGTTGGTGGGTAAGCTCACCGGGACTAAAGTGATAATCAATGAAAGAGTGAATACCAGTAGCCATTTTAACCAGGGTCTCT
>NZ_CBFIHX010000215.1:0-3130 GCF_965662505.1 Pseudomaricurvus sp.
ATTCTTTTCTCGACTTGATCTGGAACCGGCAGAAAACTTTTTCAAGAACTGTAATCTGCGTCGGCGTGGACAAAATATTTCAGCACATCCGGATGACTATTTTGTGGCTGCTGAGTTGGCTCGGCAGAAGAAATCACCGATCCCCGAACAGACATTTGATTTTGAACATGATTATGCTTACCACTTTGATGCGGGCCTTCTGGCGACATTCCTAAAGCAATATGCTCGTGAACATGGGGTGAACCACGTTATTGATAATGTGGTAGAGGTTGGCAAATCAGATGCGGGCGATATTAGCTGCTTGAAAACCCAGGCGAATGGAGAGGTCAGAGCGGATCTGTTTGTAGATTGTACCGGTTTTGCGTCTGTACTCATGGGCAAGACCCTTCAAGAGCCTTTTATTTCCTATTCCGATACTTTGTTTAATGATCGCGCTGTGGCCATGCCAACCCCTTTGGATTCCAGCCAGCCAATACCTTCAGAAACGGTATCCCGTGCGGCTAATGCAGGTTGGATGTGGCGTATCCCGCTGACTAATCGATACGGCAATGGTTATGTCTATTCGTCAGAATACCTCTCTGAAGAAGAAGCCGAGGAGGAGCTGCGAAAATCCTTAGGCGCTGAAGCGGAGGGTGTTGAAGCTCGTCACCTTAAGATGCGTGTTGGCCGTGTCAGTCAGCACTGGAACCGAAATTGTCTGGCGGCTGGCTTGTCTCAAGGATTTATCGAGCCTTTAGAGGCAACTGCTATCGGTTTGATTCAGTTTACGATTGAGGGCTTTATCGATTCCTATGAAAAAGGCGAATTTACCGATGTTAATCGTGCAGCGTTTAACGATCGTGTTAATAAAGCTTTCGATGGCACCAAAGATTATGTGTCTCTTCATTATCGATTGAACTCCAGGGTTGATACGCAATATTGGAAAGATAATCGAGAGAAGGCCAGCACTTCAAAAAGTCTGTCAAATTTGATGGCTGCCTGGCAACTGGGGGCGGATTTTGATGCAGCTCTAGCCGCTGAAAAATCTTTCCAGATATACATGCGTCCATCCTGGTATTCCATCTTCTCAGGAATGGGGTGTTACCCGGACTTTTCAAAAGACACTCCCGAAAATACTCTGCCAGCAGAGCGAGCCAGAAGACTGTGTCGCCGGACTGCCAGAAAATTTAAAACTCATCAGGCTGATTGGCTAACGTCGATGAGTTAACTCGTTTCCTCTTGTTCTCCTGTCTGTGAGGTCTTAGGGTAAAGTAACATTTACCCTTTTTTTTGTTCTATTTTTACTGCTGACTGATGGCAAAAAGCCCACACAATAATGAATTGTGTGGGCTTTTGTGGTTCGTAGCTTTGTAGCTTTGTAGCTTTGTAGCTTTGTAGCTTTGTAGCTTTGTAGCTTTGTAGCTTCTGGCGTGGTTTTGATATTCAGTTAAGGATCAACAGTAAGTGTACGCCCGGGACGTTTTCCGTCGCTGGTCAGAGCTCGGATTTGAATGCTTCCACTGACGGGTACTGGCTGGGTGTAGGTTTGCCACTCTCTATTGTCGGTTTTAAATTGCAGCGGCAAGCCCGGCAACGGTGATTTCAGCTGCAGTTGATTGTCGATCACGTCAGCCCCGATGGTGGGCACCCGGTAAGCGACATCGTAAAGATCCAGTTTGGGTAGTTCCTTTTGTGTCAAAGCGTTGGCAAAATGATTCCACTCGCTGTCCCGCTGCTGTTTGGCCGCATCGCTGAAGTGATTGCTGTCAGGAGAGTAGATCTCGCCGTTGGCGTTGTAAGTCAGTTCCCAATCCGCCTGATGCCAGGCTCTTTCTGCGAGAGCGGTCAATCTGGGAAAGATCATGTAATCGGCCTGCTGGTCAGTGCGGGTCACTTCGGTCCACAGGTGACCTTGAACTCCATAGAACTGGGTGCCTGGTTTGAGGTGACTTTCCGTATCATTTAGCGTCATGGGGTTCCCCTGACGATCCGGCCACTGTTCGGCATGGGCGGGCAGGTTGTTTGGCATGAAGTCAAAAACCTGTTCAGTATTGGTGGCACGACTTCCCCAGTAGTAGCCACGTTCGAGCGGATCTGCAGTGTAGGGGAAATCAAAATAGGTCACATCCGGAGTAGAGATAACCACTTGCCACTGGCGATTGGCTTGTTCATGCGCGCTTTTATGTCCATCCCAGAACAAAGGTGTCCAGGCGTTGGACTGCACGGTAGATGGCATTTTCTCAACACTGGTCGCTGACATGCCGTCGTTCCAGCCGGCGGGGACTATCCCTTTGCTGGCGACCATATTGGAGACTTTTTCAATAAAGTAGCCGGTGAGGTCGTGGGACGTATTCAGGTTCAGTGATGGATCATTCAGCAATGCCTGGCATGCGGGGGACTCAACCCAGGCGCCTGCCGTTTCGTCTGCGCCGATGTGGTAACGCGTCAGTGGTACCTCGGCTTTTTGGTAAAGGTTCTGAATGTCGTTTAGAACGGTATCAATAAATCGGTAACTGGAGTCGAGACAAACGTTAATGGTGTTGTCGTTGTAGAACTGCACCGATTCATAACGGGTTGTATCCTGAGGGTCAATCAGGCGGTACTCATTTGCTTCGGCGGTTTTCTCTTCTGCGATTAATCGCTGATAACGGGCTTCCATGGAGACCACCGCCGCGCGGGAGTGTCCTGGCATATCAAAAGACGGGATGACTTCAATCTGCCGAGCTTGTGCGGCGTGAAGGATGTCGATGAAATCCGCCTGAGTGTAATAGCCGTTGGCCAGATTATCCAATTCTGGTCCGCTGCCCAGTTGAGCCATCAAACATTGGGTTTCGGCTGGATCGTGGCAGCGCCGACTGCCGATGTCCGTCAGTTCCGGCAGGCGATTAATGGCCAGACGCCATCCTTCGTCATCTCCCAGATGCAGGTGCAGACGATTGAGTTTGTAACGAGCCATTTGTTCCAGCAAATGAATGACATAGTCTTTGTCGCGAAAGTTGCGAGACACATCCAGATGCATGCCGCGAAATGGGTAGCGGGGGCTGTCTTCGATACTCAGCTGAGGCACTTCAAGCGTGTCTGTGAACAGCAAGCTGGCCAATGACCTTAAGGCATAGACCGCACCGGTAGTGTGTGTCATTTGAATGTGGAT
>NZ_CBFIHX010000216.1:0-3066 GCF_965662505.1 Pseudomaricurvus sp.
CAGCTCACTGGATATCAACAACTCCGCGCTGACCGGTCTGGGCAATCGCCTTGAACAAAATGGCTTTATCGTTCGCAAGCCCTGTCCGGATGATGGCCGAGCCTCGCGCTTGTACTTAACCAAACAAGGCAAAGAAAAAGTCGGTCATGCCCGCCCTTTGATTCAGCAGTTAAACCAGCTGATGTGCGCCGATTTTAATGATGACGAACTCAAAGTCATTGCGAAATTCTTGACCCACCTTATGTCCAACTTTTAACGCAAGGATGCTCACATGAACATGCAAGCCGTCGTTCCAGAACCGGATACTATAAATCCAACAGAACACAGCATCATCACTGAATCAGGCCGCAGCGTTCAGGCAAAACTGTTTGAGGCACACAATCCAAAATCGGTGGTTATCATTGCCGGTGCCATGGGTGTCGCGCAACGAGCCTACGAAAAGTTTGCCCGCTTTTTAGCTCAACAGGGACACACCGCCATAACTTTTGACTACTTTGGCTCTGGCCTGTCATTGCAAACTCCTCTCAAAGACTGCGATGCCGATTTGCGCAGTTGGGGCGAACAGGACTGCGAAGCCGTCATTGAATACGCCCATCAAACATACCCCAATGTGCCACTGCAGTGGATTGGGCACAGCGTCGGCGGACAACTACTGGGCATTATGCGCAACAGCGATAAACTCAACAAAGCCATCACCATGGCCTCTGGCACCGGTTATTGGCGCTATAACGCACCTAAAACTCGCCGTGTGGTCTGGGTGATGTGGTACGTGGTTGCCCCGCTGTCGGTTGCTATATGTGGGTACTTTCCTGGCAAAAAACTGAAGATGGTTGGCGACCTGCCTGCCAACGTCATGCGCCAATGGCGCCGCTGGTGTCTGGTCAAGGATTATGCCGCCGGGGCTGAAGGGCCTGAGATTCGCCAACGCTATGCAGACGTTAACATCCCCATTATCTCGATTTCGTTTTCCGATGACGACATGCTGTCGTCTAAAAACATTAACTCGCTTCATCAGTTTTTTAATCAAAAGCACGTCTCAATGGTGCGCATTAACCCCAAAGAGATTGGCGAACGTTCTATCGGTCACTTGGGCTGGTTTCGCGATAAATACAAAGAATCCCTATGGCAGGGAGCTATTTTGCCAAAACTGGATAGCGGGCTTTCATGAAAGCCTAAGCAGAAGTCCCCTACTCGCTCATCTTGAGCCCGTCGAAGGATGCTTGTCAAAAGGTGTACACCGCGCCATGCCCTTCGACAGGCTCAGGGCGAACGAATAACCACCGGTCCAGACCCTTCGACAGGCTCAGGGCGAACGGAGAGGAGAGCGCTCAGTCCTTTCTATCTTTTCGCCATTCTTCTGCGTCTTTCTTCCGGTCACGGTACTCTTTACTGTCTTTATAATCATCCCAGTCTTTGTAGTCGTCCCGATCTTTATAACCATCGTGTTTGTGCTTTTCGTAGTCCTTCTTCATGTCATGTTTTTTATCTTTATAGTCTTTATGTTTTTCTTCCCAGTTATCTTTGGCCTTATCATTGGCGTGTTTATTGGGCTCTGCCAGCACAGCGACAGAAAAAGACAGACTGAAACCCAACAGGGCAGCGATCAACGTTTTCATTACTCTCCCTCTCTAGAGATTATTTTTGAACGACAGTCTCTTGAGAATAGTTCAAAAAATCGTAGGAGTGTCATCAACCCCACTACCAGTGATACGCTCGTCACATAAAATAACGACAAAGCGCTGGAGTCCAGCATGAGCTTCTACGACGATCATATCCTACCCCACCTGATAAACTGTGCTTGTGGCACCAAACCCGTCTTAAAACAGCGGGAGAAGGTCGTCCCTCAGGCCGAGGGGCGGATTCTGGAAATAGGCATGGGTTCAGGCCTCAATATCCCCTACTACCGTCCAGAGCGAGTTGAAAAGGTCTGGGGACTGGAACCTTCCGCCGGTATGCGGGAAAAAGCCCGCCCTCGTGTAGAGGCTGCCCCATTTGACCTGGAGTGGCTGGATCTGCCCGGCGAAGAGATCCCTCTGGATGACAACAGCGCCGACACTGTCGTTCTCACCTACACCCTGTGCACCATTCCCGATTGGCTGACCGCAGTCAAACAAATGCGGCGGGTACTCAAACCCGGTGGCAAATTGCTGTTCAGCGAACACGGTAAAGCCCCGGACGAAGCCGTCCGAAAATGGCAGAACCGCATCAATCCCTACTGGAACAAGATAGCCGGCGGCTGCCACCTCAATCGCGACATCCCCATGATGCTGCAAGAAGGCGGCTTTCAGATTAAAGACATGGACACCCTCTACGTACCCAAAACACCTAAGACCATGGGCTTTACCTATTGGGGGGTTGCGGATTAGATGCCAGAGAAAAGACCCAAGGTTCATGCGGAGACCCGGCACCGAATGATTGGGCATCTGCCTAGACGAGTGAAATCCAAAAGACGTTATAAATAACATTTGGAAATCAAATACAATAGCAACGAACTAAATCCCACGAGTGTAAATATAAGTTTGAATGCAATAAACCCATAGATTGCAAACAGCGTTTTTTTACATTTTATGGCTTCTTGCTCATTTATATTTTTCAGCCACAACAAAGAGCCTACAAAATATTGCATAAAGTCAGTTGCCAAGCTCAACGCAAAGGCGAAAAATGCACACTTTAAACTTCCTGTTAATGGCGTTGCCAATGTTTCATTATTAAAAAACCACACAAGAGCCAAACCAGCTAAAGAAAGATTCCGTGAGACGTCACCAGCTTTAGCCGTATAATCCTTAAACTGCTCTTCACCTGTTGTATTAGTCATATATCAAGTCTCCAGCCTTTGGTATTATTGCCCCCTTTAATAATAGTTTGAATCTAACACTGTGCAGCTGCGCCACTAATCCAAACCCACAATGGAATAATCCCTTTCCACATTCACCGACACCCGCCCCCACTCTGACGTACGAATTCGCTGCTGGTGAAACTCAAATGCCTCACGATCCACAAACTCTTCATACACTTGAAAGACACAGGGATCGCCAGAGCTTTGTGTAACCTCAAAGCACAAACAGC
>NZ_CBFIHX010000217.1:0-3014 GCF_965662505.1 Pseudomaricurvus sp.
AACGCGGTCTCGGCAATGTGACCGCCGAGTACGCAATGCGTGAAGAAGGCGGTGTATCTGTTATAAATCGTGGTTACTCGTCCGAAAAACAGGCATGGGAAGAAGCGGAAGGTAAAGCCTATTTTGTCGAAGACGAAAAAACGGGCTACCTTAAGGTGTCTTTCTTTGGTCCATTCTATGGGTCCTATGTCATCTTTGAACTGGATAAGACAGACTATCAATACGCCTTTGTCTCTGGCCCCAACACGTCTTATTTATGGCTACTGTCCCGAACACCCGAAGTCAACCCGGAACTGATAGATCAATTTAAACGCAAAGCCTCAGAGCTTGGGTTTGACACCAACAAATTGATCTTTGTAAAACACGACCAAGATAACTAATAAAGTACAGTTTCACATCAAGGAATATCATGATCGTTGTCTATGGAATTCAAGAAAAATTAAACCCGATAAAAGCCAATCTGTCGGACGTACTGCACGGCTGTATGCAATCTGTTCTTGGAATGCCTGAAGACAAGCGTGCACACCGTTTTGTACCATTGGACAGAGAAAACTTTTATTACCCCGGCGGTAGATCCGATGCCTATACTGTTATAGAAATCAATCTGATGGCCGGACGCAAACCTGAAACTCAAAAAATGTTGATCAAATCAATTTTTCAGGAATTGGAAAATCAGATGCTCCTCTCTCCAATAGATGTTGAAATCACCATTAAAGAACAACAACCCTATCAATGGGGTTTCAGAGGAATCACTGGTGATGAGGCTAACGATCTAAAATATAAGGTCAATGTGTGAGTTTCAATAAACACCTCTAGGTGCACCGTAAAAACCGACTCGTCAGAGAATATTATTTGAGACAATAAGGACCTAAGTGGATATCGCATTACTTGGTTTATTGCTGAACATGACTATCGTCTTGTCGTTGATCGTGCGGGTTCTTACCCGTCCCCATCGCGACCCATCGTCACGCATTGCCTGGATTGCGGTCATCGGCGCCCTGCCAATCTTTGGCGTCATAGCTTATTTTCTGCTGGGTGAAACCAACATTGGTCATCGCCGCACCGCTCGCATGAAAGCGGTTATCCGAAACATGCCCCCCAGCAAGGTGGTAAGTCCCAACAGTAATCAGAACACACTCTTTCAAGTTCCTAAACGCTTTCAACTATTATTCCGTCTTGGAAGATCCATTAACGGTTTTGAAGTCACCGAAGGTAATTCTGCTCAATTGATGACAGACTCCAACTCCACCATTGCTTCAATGGTCAAAGACATAGACGACGCGTCCGATCACGTGCACTTATTGTTTTATATCTGGTTACCCGACAACAACGGTATCGCCATTGTAGAAGCCCTGAAACGTGCTGCCAGTCGAGGGGTCAATTGTCGGGTTATGGCTGATGACATTGGTTCACGCACCATGATTCATTCAAAACACTGGAAAGAGATGAAGAAAACCGGTATTCATCTTTCACGGGCTTTATCCGTCAGAGTTCCAATACTTCGGTCGCTTATTGTACGAGTGGACTTACGCAATCACCGTAAAATCTTAATCATCGACGGAAAAATTACCTATTGCGGCAGCCAGAACTGCGCAGATCCAGAATTTCGCGTTAAAGCAAAGTACGCGCCCTGGGTAGACGTCATGTTTCGCTTCGAAGGCCCTGTTGTTCGACAGAACCAATATCTATTCGCCAGTGACTGGATGAGTCATACCAAAGAAAACATCAATTCATTGCTTAGTATACCCATGGACACGCCCAGTACAGGGTTTCCTGCCCAGGTGTTGGGTACGGGACCGACCGTACGCTATTCCGCCATGCCCGAAATGTTTGGCTCGTTGTTTCACGCTGCTCGCGAAGAACTGGTGATTACTACTCCCTACTACGTGCCCAACGAGTCTATGCAAAGCGCACTGTGCTCTGCCGCCTGGCGAGGCATCAAAACAACCCTTATCCTACCCGCAAAAAATGATTCCTGGATGGTTGGCGCTGCCAGCCGCAGTTATTACAAGGATTTACTGCAAGCAGGCGTCGAAATTTTTGAATACGAAGGTGGCCTGCTGCATACAAAATCAGTCACTATCGACCGCGAAGTCACACTGATCGGTTCAGCGAACATGGATCGGCGCAGCTTCGAATTAAATTACGAAAACAACATTCTGTTTTACAATCCAGAACTGACCGAAGACATGCGATCTCGACAACAGGAATACTTGTCAAAATCAAAACAAGTCACCCTGGAAAGGGTGGACGCCTGGTCACTGGGCACCCGACTGTGGAACAACACCCTTGCCACACTGGGACCGGTTCTGTAACTTACAGAAAGTTTGAACAAAGGAATACATCATGACATTCAAGGACGATTGGCTGAAAATTAAAACGACACTAGAACAGGGACAAGCCTCGACCCTGTACTGCTCAATTGCCACCGTCAATGACGACGGCACACCTCATATAACACCGGTTGGAACTGTCTTTTTACGAGACAACCATAGCGGCTACTTTTTCGATCACTACGCTGAATCTCTGGGGAAAAACATCGACCGAAATCCAAATGTTTGCATTATGGCGGTCAATGCAGGCCGTTTCTTTTGGTTCCGATCGTTAATCTCAGGACGTTTTGTTGCTCCGCCGGGAATCAGACTTTACGGAAAAGCCAGCGCTATGCGTGAAGCCACCAAAGAAGAAATCAAGGCCATCGAATACCGGGTTAAACCGTCCAAATGGATGAAAGGGGCGCGTTTACTGTGGACTAACTTCACGCACGTTCGCGATATAGAATTTACCGATTATAAACCCGTCACCTACCCGATGATGATGAATGGGATGTGGTCTGAAAACACATAAAAAACCAGACGCCATAATTCGATAACCACCCAACGGTTCCTACCCCGTCAGCTAAACTCCCACTGTCGTCCATCAGATTTGAGAGGAGGCCACCTTGTCCGGCATAACAATCACTACCTTCGATTGGGTTCCAGAAATTCCGCGCGGCTATGTGCGCGACTTACGTA
>NZ_CBFIHX010000218.1:0-2993 GCF_965662505.1 Pseudomaricurvus sp.
AAAAACATGTACATACATATAGATATGCTTAAAGGAGCCTAAAATGATCGACAGCCTCAAAGATAGTAATCGCAGAAACATTGACAGTGCTCATGGAGAGTTACCTTCTATGGCAGATTCTATGACGCTTTTTATTCATCCACTGACACATAATCCGATAAAGCTACAACTGGTTATGAGTTATATGGCCCACGAATCGGAGCGTATAGGAAAGCTGTTACACAATGTGAGATTAGAAACCGTAGAGTTGGAGCAGTTGGAACACAAGTCCGACAGTTTTCAGAAACTGAATCCTAACGGAAAAGTGCCTGTGCTGATTCACAACGATTTCACTCTGTGGGAATCAAATGCCATAGCACAGTACATGTCCAATTATTTTAATTCAGTGCTTTGGCCTTATGGTGCAGATCAACAAGCCAGCCTGTTGCGGTGGTTGCTGTGGGAAAGCAGTTGCTGGGATTCTATCGTTGGAAATATGTTGCTGAATGAATTTTACCTGCCGTTTTGGGGCTACCCGGGAGATGATCGACGAAAAGAACGCAACCGTCGAAAATTCACTGAATTGGCAACACTGTTAAATAAACAGTTACAACGTAATCGCTGCGTTAATGGCGATGAATTCACATTGGCAGATTTGTGCATTGGTGCGAGCTTCATGCATCTTGATTCAATCGAGTTGGATTTTAATCTCTACCCTGCGATTCAAGGTTGGAGAAACTTGTTATCACAACAGCCCTGGTGGCAAGAAGTGAGCCACCAAGTTGAACTGTATAAACGTTCCACCCCACATGGCCATCAACGTGAATGCGTATAAATAACGTTTTTCAATAAAACATGTATATACATAAATGGAGTTTAGGAGTTTACCATGACACCAACAAACCTTAAGGCTTACGCCTACTTCCAGTTTGTTCGCCGTTATCCAAAATCACTGGTTTTTCTCAGTATTTTGATAATGGTAGCAGCAGCCACTTTCCTTCCTCAATTGGTTAAAGATACCCGAGCTGATGCGTTTATGGCCCCGAACAATCCGGCACTGCTCTACCGAGAAAAAGTTAAAAAGCAGTTCGGTTTGTCAGACCCGTTCGTTATCGCCGTAGTCAACAATGCAGTGACAAGCGTCAGCGGAACTGATACCAAAACTAAACGAGTAAATACGGATGCCAGTATTTATAAACCCCAGGTGCTGGCCTTGATTGAGTGGTTATCCGATGAGGCTAGAAAGGTCGATAACATTGATCCCGAACGCGTTATGAGTCTGGCCACAGAAAACAATATCGAAGGCAGTGCCAGCGGTATGGAAGTAACGCCGTTCTTCGATCCCCGTCCGGAAACGGAACATGAGAGCTTACAGTTGCGCCAGGCCATCGAAGATTTTCCTTTGTATCAGGGGAAACTGGTGTCCCGTGATGGACGCGCAACCTTGATTGTTGCAGAAATGCTGGATGAAAGGCAGGCAGAAGCTACCTATCTGGCCTTGCAGTCGATGATAGATCGCGCACCTGAAGTTGATGGGGTGGAACTGCATCTGGCGGGTGATGGCGCTGTCGCGGGATACCTGGGTAGCTATATCGATAGCGATGCCAGTCGTTTGAACCCCATTGCAGGCATTATTATTACTCTGATTATCGGGTTTGCCTTCTTTAGATTTGCCCCGGCACTGCTGGCGAATGTGATTATTGCTGCATCGGTTTTGATGACTTTAGGAATCATGGCCGCGAGTAAAGTTCCTTTCTATGTCATCACCAATGCTCTGCCCGTTATCCTTATCGGGATTTCCGTCGCAGATGCCATACACATATTCAGTCGGTACTATGACTTGCAACTGGAAAAACCAAAAGAAGAGCGTCGTCAGTTGGTTGTCGAGGCGATGGTGGATATGTGGCGTCCAATCACATTAACAACCCTGACGACTATGGCGGGTTTTTTGGGACTGTATTTCGCCTCTCACATGCCTCCATTCAAATTCATGGGGCTCTTTACCGCGCTGGGTGTGTCGATTGCCTGGTTATTTTCAATGGTTTTTCTACCCGCAGCTCTCGTTTGGTCACAACCTAAAGTCAGTGCCCGATTCACACGTAATCAGAAAAACAACCGGGACATCTTCTCCCGCATTATGCAGCTCCTTGGTGGTGCCAGTGTTCGTCATCCAGCAACCACACTCGGTATTGGTGCGGCGGTGATTATTGCCGGATGTTTTGCGGCCAGCCAAATACAAGTGGATGAAGATCGCATTGAGACTTTCCACCATGATGAAGCAATTTATCAAGCGGACCGAACGATCAATGCTCATCTGGACGGCACTAATAATCTGGATATTGTCATTGAAACAACAATGGATGAAGGGTTATTAGACCCACATGTGTTAACGAAAATGCAAGCTCTCCAGGACTTCGCTTTAACGTTGCCTCACGTCAACAACGCTACATCCATTGTCGATTACCTGAAACAAATGAATCGGGTGTTAAATGATGGCCATGCCGATGCGTATGAATTGCCGGATCGGAAAGAAGCCATTGCGCAATACTTTTTGCTGTATTCAACATCCAGTGACCCAACGGATTTTGAAGAGGAGGTGGATTACGACTACCGACTGGCTAACATTCGCTTATTACTGGACAGCGCAGCGTTTCGCAACACAAAACCAGTCGTGACTCAGCTACAAAACTATATTGATGAAAACTTTAACGAGGAAGGTCTAACCGCAACGTTGAGTGGACGTGTGACTGTCAATTACCACTGGATTAAAGGCATTGGCGATACACATTTCTACAGCTTGATGGTAGCTCTGGTTCTGGTTTGGTTGGTTGCTGCCCTTCTTTTCAGGTCAGCGGTTGCTGGATTTTATGCTCTGTTGCCTGTGGTCACAGCAATTCTGTTGATTTATTCCTTCATGGCGGCGACAGGTATTACATTGGGTATAGGGACCTCCATGTTTGCCAGTGTGGCTATTGGTTTAGGTGTGGATTTTGCTATCCATACTTTAGATCGTA
>NZ_CBFIHX010000219.1:0-2959 GCF_965662505.1 Pseudomaricurvus sp.
AGTGGTGTTATGGCCTGATCGAGGCGGGTATCTTGCCCTACCAAAGTATGGGAGGTCTTACGGGCAGTGGGATCATAACTGCTGCTGGTTTGGCAGCCTATTAATGCGGTAATCACCAGGCAGATATAGGCTAATCGGCTCATAGAGCTTGAATACGTATATGGAGTCATCTGTTTTCTCGTCAGAACTTATTTATGTGCACATCAACAATGTTTGCCTAAGTATAGCCAAAAGTCACAAAAGACCAGCTGGTTAGATTGTTCATGAAATTATGAAGAGATCTGGAGGCGACCTTTTTATCCAATGATGGCTTAGTTAATTGAGGTTTTTTTCGGGATGGCGTTCATTGCTTTGCCTATGTGTGACTGTATTCAAGTTTTATAGATTCCTGTTTCTCAATGATCTTTAGGTAGGAACTTAAGGGTTTGTAATCCCCTCAAAAGTCACGAGAGCGCAAAAAGTATTTCTTTATCGTGTGTTTTTTTGCAAAAGAAATGAAGTTGTGAAATACCGTGAATTTACTTTTTGGGTTTTAGAGGTTGATGTATTTGAGCGATGTCGCATCAAAACTAACCTTAATTCAATCATCCGTATTTTTGATCGATTACTTCACAGGAGTTAGATTATGAAAAAGTTAAGCGTGTGTGCACTTGTAGCCTTTGCAGCCTCAGTTCCTTTTGCAGGTTCTGCTTTAGCGGGTGATCAATACGGTGCTCAAACAGGTGCGGCTCAGTCCGGTACTGCTCAGTCCAATACAGGAACTATGGGCGGCAGCCAGCACAAAATGTCGTCGGATTTCAAAAGCTTTGATAAAAATGGCGATAGCAAAATTTCGCAAGACGAAGCCGCAAACAATCCAATCAGCGAGTACTTTGTAGCGATTGACCGTGATAGCGATCAAAACATTACGAAAGAAGAGTTTGCCGCGTTCACAGAACGCTATCCTTCACTGGTAGGTGGTTCTGAAATGGAAGAAGCTGAGTAAGTTATTAGTCAGCTATCTAAAAAGAGACGCCCGGCTTAGCCGGGCGTTGTTTTATTGATCATTCAATTTATTCATCAATAAGTTTATTCATCATTAAAAAGTCACGACCGTCTTACAGTTGCCCGCGAAAAGCCAGTAAACTGGCTGTTACCGCAACATTCAGTGATTCCACCCCATTGTTCATGGAGATGCTAACCAATTCATTGCACTGCTTTGCAACTGTGTCAGACACGCCATCTGTCTCATTGCCCAGAACGAAAACTTTAGCACCTTGCAGAGGAATGTCACCGAGTGTCTGGGGTGCATGTGACGACAGCCCGTAGATCGCACTGCCGTGGTTACGAAACTCTGCCAGAGTCTGTGCGAGGTCTTTGCAGCGCAGAATAGGGGCTCTAAACAGGGTGCCGGCGCTGGCTTTGATAACCAGAGCATCCAGTTTTGCGCAGCCTTTTTCGGGCAACAGCAGGGCTTTGGCGCTGCCAGCACAAACAGAGCGGATAATCATGCCGAGGTTTTGCGGATTGGTAATGCGATCCAGAGCAATCACTTCTGCGTTTTGAGATTCTGGTGAGTTCAGAAAATCCCGATAATCCTGATAGCCAGAGCACACCAGATCAACCGCAACTCCCTGATCCTGTTTGCTGTTACGGGAGATTCGCGAAAGCGCTTGACGATCGTGATAGAGAATCTCGGCGTTTTTATTTTCAGCCAGGCGAATAATGTCAGCAATGATACCGCCGGGGCGGTTCGATTCTGCAAGGTGAAGCCTGAAAACTTTTGTTTGTGGATCTTCCAGAGCTTCAAGCACCGGCTTGCGGCCGTACACGGTCAGCAGTTGATTAAAGAACTGCTTTTTCTTCAAGTAGCTTTCGCTGTCGCTTTGGGTCACGTTGTTTCCTGTCGGTGATAAATCGGTGCTTGCTATTGTGCTTCAGAGAGCCGGAAAAGCGAGATTATAATGGGTTTTTCGTTGAGTTGAGCAACGATTTTATCAACTCCAGGCTTTGAGTGTCGGCAGCCGGATCCTGTTGCTCTGCAACCTTGACGGTTTGCCGCCCAAGAGCTCGATAAATATCGGTCAGTGGCTTGCTCAGCGGTTCCAGCTTGTCCAGGTGGTCTTCAACAGTCGCCAGGTCGCCTCGTGATATTGGACCTGTCAGTGCCGATTGCGGTGATCCATTCAGAACATTGCTCAGTGTCTGCTGTGTAATGGGGAGCAGCAGTTGTTGGGCTTGAGTTCGGTCAACACCCGCTGCGTCGAAGCATTCCAGGCTGGCGTCCATCAATCCCACCAGATAGTTGCAAGCCATGACGGAAGCAGCATGGTAGAGGGTTTTTTGTTCCCCATCGAGTTTGAATAACTGAGCGCCGATAGCGGTGAAGGCGGGTAGTAGAACGTTGAGTGCTGCAGCGCCACCTTCATAGCCGCAATAGCTGCCGGCGAAATTGGTGAGTGACTCGGCAGGAGATGCAAAGCTGTGTATCGGATGAACACTGGCAACGTTGGCTTTTGATGTGCTGGAATGTGAGTTCTGACCCTCGACTAGCAGATCGCTGTTCAGTGTGCCGCTGCAATGAAACAGTACGCTGTGTTCGCTGATCAGGCCGTTATGGCGGTGCAGTTCAGTCGCGACCTCTGCAATCTCGCCATCGGGCGTCGCCAGCAGCCAGATATCCGCCGTCCGCAGCTCGGAATATGAGGTGACTGCCTGGGCGGGAGTCACTCTATTCGGATTGGAGGGGCGATTTGCATCTTCAGCCTGCTCATTGATGAACGCGCAGGCGTGTTGAGCGCTTGTGTTAGAGCGGGTTAAGACCTGCTGAACCTGAAAGATGCCTTGCTGCTGCCAGAGGCGAGCTAATGTCTGCCCAAGCTTGCCAGCACCAATGAGATTTAGGGTTTTCATGCGAGACACGTGTGATCCCTGGGAGGTTCAAGTGTGCGACAGTATAAAGGTCTGCCCTGAAACCTGA
>NZ_CBFIHX010000220.1:0-2936 GCF_965662505.1 Pseudomaricurvus sp.
TAGTAACGCCACGACATCGGATCAATATCTGGCGATTGTGATTCCCGGCAGGATGTTCACTGAGGCCTATCGTGAGCGGGGTCTTGCCTCACAAAACCTCAGTCGTACGCTGGAAGATACGGGTACAGTAACGTCGGTGCTGATCCCCTGGAATACCTGCGGTGCCTACCACGCAACTGTGCTGGGCGTGGCGACTCTGAGCTACGCACCCTTTGCATTCTTCTGTCTTATCAGTCCTTTGATGACAATGCTGGTTGCGGCTACGGGATATCGCCTAGTGAAACTTAAAGCTGAAAGCTCAATTTAACAGTGTTTCAGGACAGGTTCAGGAGTTTTTAGAGACGTTCACTGTTCATTTGGGACTATACCGAGCCAGTTCCTCCCCAAGTTGTTCGATTAAATCTTGTTATCGAGACCACAAAAAAATGTCATTTTACAGTCAAAAGTGTGGTGAAGATAATCGCGACATCAAGCCTTGTCCGGTTCTTTTTTCGGGGCTTATGACGAGATTTCTGTTTGTGTTTATGACGAGGTCTCTATTGAGGTTTGTACGAGGTCTCCACTGGGGTTAATCAATAGTCTGGGTGAATGCTATGACGACACAATCGCAAGATTTTGATCAAAAAGGACGCAAGTTCTGGGGAACTGATCACTTCCCCTATGGTTTTTCCAGAAGTGGTGAATTCACCCGTGAGCAGGTCCAGTTTTTGGAAGATCACGGCTATGCGTATCAAGCTCTGGCACTGGGTGAACGTGAACCACAGACTTCCGTAGAAAAGGACTTTGTCGAGTTCTGTCGAGGAGAGAGAGACCCTCAGAACAAACACGAAAAGGTCTGGGATCGGTTTATGAAGAAGTCGACCCAGCGGGAGATGTTCGTCACATTAGGTGCCAGTTCGAATGATGATGATGGTGCCAGTATGGCGACCTACGATGACGTGGAAGACTTTTAAGCTACATCACTTACTGTCTCACCGGTCTCTTTTGCAGCTTGCGTTGAAGGGTTCGCCGGTGCATGCCCAATGCGCGCGCGGTGGCTGAAATATTGCCGTCGTTCTCAGCGAGAACCCTTTGAATGTGTTCCCATTCCAACCGGCTGACGGAAGGCGGTGTTGCCTGAATTTCGGTGCCGTCATCGCCATCGTTGCACTCAAAAGCCTGCAAAATATCATCGGCATCCGTGGGTTTGCACAGATAGTGATGCGCTCCCAGTTTGATCGCTTCAACGGCGGTATTGATGCTGGAATAGCCTGTGAGGATTACGATGGTCAGGTCAGGCTGTATGTACTTAAGCTTGCGGATCAGAGGCAGACCGGATTCGTTGGCTATTTTCAGATCCAGCACACAGCGATCAATGGTGTGATTTTTACACACGCTCAGAGCCTCTTCACTGTTGTGCGCTTCGTAGACTTCAAATCCCCGGCGTCGGAAGGCTCTCGCCAGTACCTGTGTGAGGGTGATGTCGTCGTCGACCAATAACAGAGTCAGACTGTCGGTTAACCGTGTCAGGCTATCGGTCATCTAGGCTTCTCCCTCTGCGATATTTTCCAGAGGCAGATGCAGTGTCGTAAGCGTGCCGGTACTAGGATGCCGGGACAAGCTGACGACTCCCTGATAGCGCTCAATGGCTGCGCGAGTCAGAAACAGTCCCAGACCACGTCCCTGGCCTTTGTCTGAAACAAAAGCTTTGCCCAGATCTTCGGCGATCTCCGGATCGATACCCGGCCCTTTATCGTGAATTTCAAAAGTCAGCTTTGAGTGCGTCCAGGTAACCTTGATATCAATGTCTACCGGTTCTGCATCGGCGGCGTTATTCAGCAGGTTACTGATGGATTGGGCAATGGTGGGCTGCCAACGAACTTGTACTTCTGGCGCCTGCTCGTCAATCTGAATATGCGCTTCCACCTCTGGGCGTAACAATAGCCAGTTGTCGATAATCTTTGTGCAGTGTTCACGCACGCTAACCAAGGGAAGTATCCCGTCTTTGAGCTCACTGGCTTGCTGGTTGAGTTTGCGCAAGGTGTCGGAACAATGAGAAATCTGAGTTTGTAGCAAGTTCAGGTCGTCTTTGAGTTCTTTGGGCTGCTCATAATCCGATTGCATTTCATGAAGCAGGGTCTTAATGGTGGTTAAAGGGGTACCCAGATCATGAGCGGTTCCGGCTGCCAGTGTTGCAACGGCCATCAGCTGTTCGTCCCTCAGTTTGTCTTCGCGCAGACGGGACAGATCGGCATCTTGCCTGCGCAGAGATGCCGCCATAGCCAGTACAAAATAACTGATCAGCAGTGCACTCAGCAGAAAATTAATCCACATGCCGATGGTATGAACACTGATATTGACGCTGTGTCCGTGAGCCGAAGAATGGGGAAGCGAAGAAGAATGAATAAGCGGAGCTGACTGGCCGTGCGGCGCGACATCTGGCAGGGGAATCTTGAAAAAAATCAAACTGGTGTAAAGCGCCAGAGAGACCAGTACCAGCAGCCAGGTGTAATGCCGCGGGAGCGTTGCGGCAGCGATGCACAGTGGCACCAGATAATAGGACACAAACGGATTGTCGGCACCGCCAGAGAAAAATAACAGCAAGCTTAAGCCTAATACATCGATCAAAAGTTGACTGAAGAAAGCCAGATCTGACGCACGATGACTAATATGGAGCAAGACCAGCGTGGCAATGGAAATCAGTGTTAGCCCTGAAACCACCAACAGCAGTGATCGGTAGGGTAATGGCATTTGCAGCTGCCAGAAGCAGTAACCCAGAGCGGTACAGATCATCAACAGAAAAAACCCGCGGATGATCAATAGGCGGCGGAGGTTTTCTTCAGGGGCTGAGGCGGTAAATTTGAAGCTGTTCATGGGCTTATCATAAGCGACTTTGCTGCTTGCCTCTAATGAATGTTACAAATGTGATGTTTCTCAATGTTAAGCCCCTGACAGTT
>NZ_CBFIHX010000221.1:0-2885 GCF_965662505.1 Pseudomaricurvus sp.
AGTAGTGCAAAGCGTAAAACAAAGGATAGATGAGCCCCAAATCCTGCGCCCTACTCAACAAAGCCTGCCAATCAAAACTATGATCACAGAAGCTTCTAAACAGACTGGCAATATCTTCCAGATCACGCAACCCATGCTGCATTTCACCATCAAAAAACAAGTGCGTGGCACTGTGCAGAATCAGGTCAAAATCGCTTAATCGATACAAATTCCAATCTGTATTTATTCGAACGGAATCAGCAAGTAATAACTCACTGGAAGGATGAGCTTTTGCTGTCATTGGCAGAATAGCGTGATGGACGTCCAGCTCGGTCTCTCGCTGACCGTGCTTTAGTGGCGGCAATTCATGCATCCAACGGCGATAATACTTTTGATCGTAATCGTCCAGATGCGTTGACAACCACCCCTCGTTCTCCAAAAGCGTTTCAGCCGCAGGCAGAAAGCTTTCCGGCAACAGAATATCAATATCAGAAAACAGCCGCCCTTCCGCTGGAGACAGATTACCGTAGCTGTACGCAGCACCTTTCAGCAAGACGATTCGTACACCTAAAAACTCAAGAGATTCAGCAAGCCCTTCTACCTCTCGACGAATCGCCTGCCTGTGCCGCCGAGTTACTTTATAAGCCCAAAGTAGATGCCTGAGAGGCTTTTCCGGTAAAACCTGAAGCTCCACCGCAGCTTTCAATCTGACATACAGACGTGCCAGCATGTCGATACTACGAGCTTGACGGATTAAAAGATCCCAATCTTCCAACGAAAGCTGAGCCGCAGACTCTGGCCTGGCCAGCACGCTTAAAAGCAGACATCTCATTGGATTTCTATCGCTCTTTCGCTTTTACCCGCACTTTCAGCCATTTTGTCGAACATGGCAATGGCTTCATCCAGATTAGAATACTGAAAATCATAACAATCACTATGGGTAATGACATGATTCAGAGTATCAAACCCTTCGTCCCCCAACACATTGAAGTTAAAGGATTGGCGAGCCAAATTGAGGAACGACTGCGCCTTACTGCGCTGAGACAAGCTGGTTACAGCTCCTTTAATATAGCGCGGGAAAACAACCCAGTTAATTTCCGCCTCTTCGTGGCTGCGATTGACGCTGTCTACAGGTGCCAACATGTGAGCAACATCACCCTTGGCCGTATCAGGACACACAGGACCAATTTGGGCCTCGGGAGAAAAGCCCTGAATCACCTCTATAGCCCGATTTTTAAGGCATACAGGGCGTGCCAGCGGCACAACACTCGACGTTCCATCCAGTCGCACGAACGCGAGTTCATCACTGAGCAGGCGCCAGCCGCGGCAGACCAAGCCTGCACATAAAGTGCTCTTTCCTGCTCCCGGTGGAGCAGATAGCAACAATACCTTCCCCTGCTTTTCGATAACCGCCGCATGGATGACCAAGTACTCGTGGCAATAGCTGGTCATACACCAGTTCAAACCCCACTCGAACATGGGTAAAGCTTGGGTTTTAGGTAATGGCTTGAAAGGCAGAATGCCGTCCAGTGTGAAATTGGCCTGAGGACGCCACCAGCGACGAAAGCCGGATGCTGCGTCGACCGACACATGAAAATCATGGAAAGCGTTGTCATTAGCTGGGTAGTGGCCGTACAAACGATCAACGCCTGCGATAACCTCATCGATACCAGAAGTGACCAGTATTGAGAAAGGACCCACTTTAAGTGAGATTTGCTTTGAACTCATGAAGAAACCTGACGAATCAAACCCAGGCTATGCAGGTAAGGAATGTAATGCCCGGAGACATCATCTGTGTCACATAGAATATAAGCGGAGACCTCTTGATGGATTTCGCGACTACTCAGCTTCTGCTCTTTTTGTAATGCCTCTATGACGTAACGTGCAGGCCCCGAAAGCCAATGCACATCCCCGGAGTCACTCAGATAAGCAATCGCTTCCTCTTCCCCTCTCCAGGTTGTCAACGTTAATTCCGAAAGAGCCGACCAAATAAAGTCCTCCTTCTTAACCTGACTGTTAATCGTCCACCCCTTTGCAGGTTTTGGGATCCCAATCCTGAAGCAAAACGCAAGACTGAGAGTTCACATCAAAACGCTCTCCGTCCTTGCAGCTCGGCATACACTGACCATTCACTTCGACATAACCAGGACCGCAGTCACCTTTTGCGTTCAGAAAACAATCTCCGGCCTCATTCATTTTCACTACTAACCCAAAAGCTTCTCCCTGATCAATCACACGCCCCTGATAAGGAACCCCAGATCTGACAGATTGAGCCAGCTCAACAATCTGAACAACTGTTGCGCCATACACTGAGGGGGCTTTAGCCGCATTTAGCAGTGCCGCAACAAGATGATTTTCGTAAGTGCCGTAACTCCCCCGAAGATGGTGCTGCAACAGCACATCCAGCAAACTGGTTTCATCGTTACCAACCGCAGGCGAAAAGCCAAACACTGAAGAAAAAGGTGTTGCATCGGCAGTCGTCCACTCTTTAATGCGCTGCCCTTTTTTCTTAACCTGGCTACCCGGTGAAAACCCAGTTCCCTGCCAAGCTAATGTATTATTTTTCCAAAAACCAGGTGTGCAACCACTGCCTTTACAGCCATCGTCGTGCCGACCAGAGGCATTACCAGAAGCCAGTGCCGAGACAGAACAAACACCACCACCCCAAGCCGGTCGACTGAACAGAGACATCAACAACGGCGCCGTCATACCCGCTTTCGCCATATTACGACGGGTGACAGTCTGATTTACACCAGTTCGATGAACCTCTTTTTCAGAGGCCTGCTTATCAAGATTGTCTTTCAAGTCCTGTCCCATAGAATTGGACTCCATTAGATACTGTCCTTTCTCAGCCTGCTTAACCGATGCAGCATTTTCTTGCTTTTCAGCAATGCGAGCCTGACTTT
>NZ_CBFIHX010000222.1:0-2856 GCF_965662505.1 Pseudomaricurvus sp.
TTGTTGCTTCGTCATTTCATTCCTCGCAATAACGGGCGAAAAGATTCGTCCAGAAACAAAAACACCGCCTTCAGGCGGTGTTTTCGGGGTTCAAAAAACAGTCCTGGAATTATTCGCTAATCGCCTTGGTTTCCAAAAAGTCCTCAAAGCCAAACTCGCCCCACTCGCGCCCGTTACCGGACTGCTTGTAGCCACCGAACGGGGAGGAGAACATGTGCGGCGCACCGTTGACTCGCACCATGCCTGCACGCAGACGACGGGTGACGCGCTTGGCGCGCTCTTTATCGCCTGTTTGCACGTAGGCCGCCAATCCGTAGGGCGTGTCGTTGGCAATTTCGATGGCTTCTTCTTCGCTACTGTAGGGAATCAGCGTCAGCACCGGGCCAAACACTTCTTCGCGGGCGATGGTCATCTGATTGTTAACGTCGGCGAAGATAGTCGGCTTGGTGAAGTGACCGGTTTCCAGTCCCTCCGGCTTGCCCGGACCACCAGCGGCCACACGGGCGCCTTCGGCAATCGCGGCTTCGATCATACCCTGCACTTTTTCAAAATGCGGACGGCTCACCAGCGGGCCGATGTGCTCGCCTTTTTGATCGGACTTGCCCACCTTCACAGCGTTCGCCGCTTCGGCGGCAATGGCCACAGCTTCTTCGTAGCGATCGGCGGGGATCAGCATACGGGTCGGCGCGTTACAGGACTGACCCACGTTATCCATGCAGTCTTCCACGCCTTTGGTGACCGCAGCTTTCAGATCGGTGTCACCAAAGATAATGTTCGGTGATTTACCGCCCAACTCCAGCGCCACCCGCTTAACGGTGTCGGCCGCCGCTTTGGAAATGGCGGTACCGGCGCGAGTTGAACCAGTGAACGACACCATATCAATGTCGGCGTGAGAGGAAATCGCAGAACCCACACCTGGGCCATCGCCGTTGATCATGTTGTAAACACCAGCCGGAACGCCGGCATCGTCCATGATCTGGCTGAACACATAGGCCGACAGCGGCGCGATCTCACTGGGCTTGAGCACCATGGTGCAGCCTGTCGCCAACGCCGGCGCTACCTTGCAGGCGATCTGATTGATCGGCCAGTTCCACGGGGTGATAAAACCACACACACCGATCGGCTCTTTGACGATGGTGGCGTTGCCTTTTTGGCTCTCAAATTCAAATTCTTTCAGTTCAGCCAGAGCGGTGGCGATATGACCAGCGCCAGTGGCCGCCTGATCAGACGCGGCGAAATCGATGGGCGCGCCCATTTCTTGAGAAATCGCCTCGGCCATTTCGTCGTAGCGATCTTTGTAGGCCTTGAGCACGCGCTCGAGCAGCTCAATGCGCTCTTCTCGGCTGCTGCTGCCAAAGGTATGGAAAGCAGAGCGGGCGGCGGCAACGGCGCGATCTACGTCTGCAGCCGAACCCAGACTGATGACGCCAATTTGCTCTTCGGTCGATGGGTTTTCCACCGCAAAGTCGTTGGCGGTGATTGGATTGACCCACTGACCATTGATGTAGAACTGACGGTAATCTTTCATCTTTTACTCCAAATTCATTGCGGCCCCAGGCGTCAAACTGCCCGAATCAGGCAGCTCAGCTGCCGTATAAACCGAATAATAACTCAATTTAAGTTGCGGGAAAACCAGCCTTACAACTCATCCAGTAACTTGTAGTACAGCATCCCCAGTGCAAAGCTCGGGGTGCGCAGCAGTTTTCCGCCCGGGAAAGACCAGTGCTTGATCTTGGCAAACACATCAAACCGCTCCGCCTGACCGGCAATCATCTGCGCGGTGATCCGTCCCATCATGTGGGTAGGCGCCACACCGTGACCGGAATAGGCCTGTATATAATAGACGTTGCCCTGTAAACGCCCCAGTTGCGGCATGCGATTCATGCCAATTCCCATCTGCCCGCTCCAGCCATGGGTGAGTTTCACCCCCTCAAGCGTGGGGAAGACGTTCAACATCTTCCTGGTCATCACACCAAACAGATCCTTCGGCTCGCGACCCGTGTAGTTGGAGAGGCCCCCAAACAGCAGACGGTTGTCCGCCGTCAAACGGTAGTAGTCCAGCGCCGTGCGCGGATCGCACACCGCCCGGTTACCCGGCATGATCGACGCGGCCTGCTCGTCGGTCAGGGGCTCGGTGGTGATCACCGAGCTGTTGGACGGCAGTACCTTGGCGCTGATCTTGGGCGCCAGGTCGCCCAAATAGGCGTTGCCCGCCAGCACCAGATGTTTCGCTTTGACCGAGCCCTGATCGGTGTGAACTTCCGGGTTATCCCCCTGAACGATACGGGTGACGCGGGATTGCTCAAAAATCCGCGCGCCCAGATTTTCAGCAGCGCGGGCTTCACCAATGCACAAATTCAGCACATGGCAGTGGCCGTGGCCGGTGCGGTTGAGCATCCCGCCAACATAAAGATCAGAACGCACTTCCGACTGCAATTGCTGCTTGTCGAGCATTTCCATGGCATGAGGATAGCCCATGCGCTCCTGATAGGCCTTCTCGGCCTCAAATTCCTTCATGTGACGGGGTTTTAACGCCACATCGCAATAGCCCCAGGTGAGATCACAATCGATCTGATATTTCTTCACCCGCTCGCGAATGATGTCGCAGCACTCCACGCCCATATCGTAGATGGCGCGCACGCCTTCTTTGCCAATGGTTTTTTCGAACTGTTCCAGCGAGTGACCGATACCGCCAATGACCTGACCGCCGTTGCGACCGGTGGCACCCCAGCTGATGCGATTGGCCTCCAACAGCACCACCGAGTAGCCTCGCTCAGCCAGTTCCAGCGCGGTGTTCACACCGGTAAAACCGCCGCCGACAATAGCGACATCGGCTTCAATATGACCCTTGAGGGC
>NZ_CBFIHX010000223.1:0-2605 GCF_965662505.1 Pseudomaricurvus sp.
CCTTCACCAGCGGGGCCTACAGCGCATTCTGGGACAACGCCGACACAACATGGTTCGACGCGACGGACACGCCCCTCTTCGCAACCGACGCCACCGGAATCGTGGCCACGAGTAACTTCCAGGGTACGTCGAGCTTCACCGGTATCGATAATACTGGCAGCAGCGCATATATGTACCAAACCGGCGTGGAAACGAGCCTCGATGAGATTTTTGTTGGCACGGACTTTAACGGGGCGTCCGGATGGGTTGTCTCGTTGGACGTCCCCGAACAAGCGGTCCCCGCCCCAGCCACGCTTGCCCTTCTCGGCCTCGGCCTCCTAGGGCTGAGACTGCGCCGTAAAGCTTAACAAGAACTCCTGATGTACCAGCTCACTTCGGTGAGCTTTTTTATGGATGACGGCTTCTGGCCGAACTTTGACATAGAGATAATGATGCATATCACGTATAACAAGCGCAAGCACTCGGAACAATTTTCCGCTTCGCTCCAAATTGTTCGGTGTTGCGAGCGTTAAATGTTCACAAAGGTATTAGCAAAAAAATGAACATCATTGAGCGGTTCAAGAGATTAAAAATTTGGGGGAAACTTGGTGTAGTAGGGTCTTTGGCATCGATATTAGGGCTCCTTTCCGCAATCTATGCTCTTGATAACTCGTCGAGTTTTTCTAGCATATCTGTAGATAATCAGAGTTCGTATGTGGGTAACGCTCGCGACGTTGAAATTCATAATAACTATGCGTCTGTAAAAGAAAATGATAGGCAGTTATTAGAGGAAGGTTTTGAGAGTCTGCTACCTGATGGAATTCGTTCTAAAACATTTAGGTATGCAGAGACTATGCTAGGAGTTCCGATTGAAGAGTATGAGAATACCCGTGTTTACGAAAAATCTGGGTATAGAGTAAAATTATTTGGCGGAAATAAAAAGTCATATAATTCAATAGAGTATGGTCCTTTACCGAATGGAAATCACAGTCATTTACCTAGCCCTAAAAGGATTGCAGTAGATTTTCCAAATACTTCTCTTGGGGAGTTCACAGCAGGACTTGGGTCTTGCCGTGTGTCAGACTGGAACTATGGCGCGAATGGGCGTTGCATGAATTACCTTGAGATTGAATGTGGTGGAAGCCAGGCTGATTCCGGACTTTATTATAGAGCTGGTGTTCATAGCTGCTTTTATCAAACCAGTCATATTCCGAATACTTCGATTGATGAAATATTTTGGTTTCCGAAAGTTTCAGAGGATGAGGCCTTGGGTGAGACGCACATTCTAAATACAAAAATCAATTTTGTTGCGATATCTACTGTTAAGCGGGAATGCCCAAGGGCTGCAGGTTGCGAATAAAGTAATTTAATAAAGCACTGCTGCGGACACGCTGCTGAGTGCAGTGTTAAGGTGACAGACCAGAAATGAGCATTGATGTGGATTCGCTACCGAGATATGAAAAAGTAAAAATGATATTCCTCGGTCTTATTCTGGCGTGTGCTCTGTTTGTGTACGGGGCGTACGCACTTGTTCAAGCCAGTTGTACTTTAATTGGAAAAGGTAACTCACCAATTGGAACATTGGTTACCTTTTATGGAACGGAGTCAAGATTACTAAGTACCATCTATATAGGTGCAGGGCTTTGGCTTTTGCGGGAAGTTTCTTGAGCAAGTGCCATGCATATAAGCAAGCCAAAGCTATATCATGGGCTGGTGCGCTTACATTGCTTTTTGGGGCATCTTCGCTGGCGATCATTTTATGCCTACCATTGCTCTGATAATAGAAACCTTAACAATCAGCTGCACTGGATAAATTTTTGAACCGGGCATTGCACAATACAGGTTTATTACGAATGAAATACCCAATTACTGGCTCATGCCAATGCGGACAAGTTACCTACAAGCTCTCTAAACCTCCGATTGCTGTAGCCGCGTGTCACTGCAAGCAATGTCAAAAGCTTTCGGCGAGCGCCTTTAGCCTTACGGCAATGATAGATTCAGACGCCATTGATATAACTGGTGAAATGAATGAGTGGAGCAGGGTTGCTGCTAGTGGAAATACAAGCTCAGCTAAGTTCTGCCCGGTGTGCGCTAACCACATATACCATTACAATCCAGATAACCCACAACACCTAATGTTGAAGCCGTCCACGCTTTCAGATACAAGTGATATCAACCCAACCATTCACGTTTGGGTTTGTGAAAAGCAAGAATGGGTACAAATACCAGAAGGTGTGTTGAGCTATGAGACACAGCCCTAGGCGGCTAACAAACGCGTCAATTAGAACGCTCAACTTCACCGGCTAGAACAAACACCTCCCCAACAAAAAAGCCCCCGCCGGATTACTCCGACGGAGGCTTTTTCTTAAGCAAAATCTAACTTAAGCCAATCGCTACTTAACCCAACTGAGCCAAAAAGCGATCTGCAATTTCCAGATCGTAATTGCCGTCACCGCTGCCCAGGTGTTCGTTGAGCATGGAGCGCTTCAGGAACAGGTGACAAGGGTGCTCTGACGCCATGCCGATGCCGCCGTGCAGTTGCAGGGCTTCTTCGGAGACACTGGCAAACATGGAGCAGGCCATCAGCTTGGCTTTTTTCGCCATTAACTGACAGTCGCTGTCGGCC
>NZ_CBFIHX010000224.1:0-2547 GCF_965662505.1 Pseudomaricurvus sp.
CTGACCGCCAAAAGTCTCTGCCAGACCAAAATTCAAGCAGATGGACTTGGCGTGACCAATGTGCAGATAGCCATTGGGCTCAGGGGGGAAACGGGTGATTACCTGGGAGGTTTTGCCACTCTCCAGGTCTTGTTTAATGATTTGCTCAAGAAAATTCAAAGGCTTGCTGGTGGCTTCGCTCATGCTGTTACGTCAATCCCCTATCGGCTGATTACAGCCCTGTCTCTGATATTCATTCCGGCGGTCTGTTGATAGCAGCCTATTTTGGCAACGCAATCGCCGCGGAAGTGCCATACTCCCGCCGGGAAATCGTGTATTATAGCCGTCTCGACGTGCTCTAAGCACCCATCAAATAAAGATTTTTTGCTCTGCCTCACTGCTCTCGGGCTCTGGCGGAGCGACACAACTGAAAACCTGGTCACAGGTTAGATTTATCAGGAGCCAGACATGATTACACTGCACACCAATTACGGCGACATTAAGTTGGAGCTGGACTTCGAAAAAGCCCCTAAAACCGCCGCCAACTTCAAGCAATACGCCGAAGATGGCTTCTATGACGGCACCATCTTCCACCGCATTATCGACAACTTTATGGTCCAGGGTGGCGGCTTCACCGAAGACATGGTGCAGAAGGAAACCCGTGAAACCATCGAAAACGAAGCGGACAACGGCCTGAAAAACGATATGTACACCGTTGCCATGGCTCGCACCATGGATCCACACAGCGCCACTGCTCAGTTTTTCATCAATGTTAAAGACAACGACTTCCTGAACCACAGCGGCAAAAACGCTCAGGGCTGGGGTTACTGCGTATTCGGTAAAGTGGTAGAAGGTACGGAAGTCGTCGACAAAATCAAAGGTGTCAGCACCACTATGGTTGCCGGCCACCAGGATGTCCCTGCTCAATCCGTGACCATCGACAAGGTGACCGTTGAAGGTTAAGCACTTTCGGCCATCGCCTTTTGTACTAGCACCAGCTGCTAGCACGTCTGCGCCGGGCCTGCCCCGGCGCTGCTAAACCCACCGCTCACGCCCCAGCCCTCGCCATGACCACACTGTTTATTTATGATCTACACCTGGATGCCAGCCGTACGGACATCACCGCCGCCTTTGAACGATTCATGACTCAAATCGCGCCGACTTCTGATGCTCTCTACATTCTTGGGGACTTTTTCGAAGTATGGATTGGTGACGACGACCGCAACGACTTCAACCAACAGATTATCGATCAACTGAAAGCCTACAGCGACAGCGGCAAAGCCCTGTATCTGATGGTTGGGAACCGGGATTTCCTGATGGGCGAGGAATTCGCTGAACAATGTGGAGCCACTTTGTTAAACGATCCTACCGCCATCGACCTGTATGGTATGCCTACTCTGTTGATGCACGGCGACAGCCTTTGCACTAAAGATGCTGAATACATGGCATTTCGACAGCAGGCTCGCTCAACACAATGGCAACAACAACTCCTGGCTCAACCCATTGAAGCCCGCCGCGCCATTGCCAAACAGCTGCGCGAGCAAAGCAAAAGCATGAGCAGCATGAAGGCCGAAGACATCATGGATGTCACCCCTGAGGAAGTGGTGCGTGAAATGGAAGAACACCACGCAACCCTGATGATTCACGGCCACACCCACCGCCCTAACCGTCATCCAGTTACCCTGGCAAAAGGCGACGGCGAACGAATCGTACTGGGTGACTGGTACAACCACCTCTGGTGGCTGGAAGCCGATAAACAGGGCAATATCGAACAACACAAGCGCCCAATTACTCAGGAAAACCTGCTTAATCAGGCCTGACTAAACCCTGCAAACAGCCAGAGCCGCTATGAGCACTAACGAGCAAACCTACCACTTTGATCCCGTTGGCTGGGTTCACAGCCCCTACAAAGAGAAATTCGCCACTCCCCGTCAACCGGGACTGGTCACTGCGGCACACTCACACATCACCCTGCGCAACGACTGTAATCGGGAAGAAATCCTGCGTGGACTGGAAGGTTTTAGCCATCTGTGGCTGATGTTCGTTTTCCACGAAGCCATCCGTGAAGACTGGAAACCCATGGTTCGCCCACCACGTCTCGGCGGCAACCAAAAAGTCGGTGTCTTTGCCAGTCGCAGCCCGTTTCGACCCAACCCCATCGGGCTTTCGGTGGTCACCCTAGAAGGGATCAAACAGGAAAAAGGACAGTGGCAAATCCACATTGGCGGCGGCGATCTGCTGGATCAAACTCCCATACTGGACATCAAACCCTATATCCCTTACGCCGACTCACACCCACAGGCACAGGGAAACTATGCTGACGATACGCCGGAAACCCTTGAGTCTATTGAGTTTAATCCACAAGCGTATGAGCAAGTGACGCTATTTGAGAAATCCTACCCTTCACTGGAGCAGCTTATTCGGCAGGTATTGAGCCAGCAGCCAGAACCCGCCTTCCACAAAAGTTCAGAACGCACCTACGGTATGGCACTGTACGATCTGAATATTCAGTGGCAACGACAAGGCAAAACTCTGGTCGTCACTGACGTAAGGCAGAACTAGCTCGCT
>NZ_CBFIHX010000225.1:0-2518 GCF_965662505.1 Pseudomaricurvus sp.
CCGTGAAAACCGTATCCGGATTGTCTTTATCTGTACTCGCTCTTTCTATCGCTGCTGCCCACTCCACTTACGCTCAAGAAGCCGATAAAGGTTATTCAGGTGTGCTGGAAGAAGTGACCGTCACAGCTCAACGCCGCACCGAGCGTTCGCTGGATGTACCCATCAGTATCACCGCGCTCAGCGCCGATCAGTTGGGTAAAGGTGATGTCCAGCAGTTGGGTGACATTATGAAACTGACACCGGGGGTGCGTTTTGATACCACCGGTGGCAATACTCAGCCGACCATTCGCGGCGTGGGTAGTGCTGTGGTGGTGGCCGGTGGTGGCTCCAGTGTGGCGGTGTACACAGATGGTTTCTATTCGCCCAATCCGATGATGGCGGATATGGAGCTGATGAACATCGAAAGTGTACAGGTGTTGAAGGGCCCCCAGGGCACGCTGTTTGGTCGCAACTCCACCGGCGGTGCGGTGTTGGTCACGACCACGGATCCCAGCAGTGACGCGAGTATCAAGGGCGACCTGTCCTATGGCAGCTACAACGCTCAGCGCTATCAGGTGTACGCCACTGGTGGCCCAAGCGATGACCTGGGCTTTGATATTGCCGCGGTCCAACGCAAGGGCGATGGCTTTGTCGATAATATCGTTACAGGTGCAGACGACGACGGCGCCTACGATAACTGGGCGATTCGGGTGGGTGCCCGTTGGGATATTACTGACCGCGTGACGGCCGTATTGCGGTACGCAAAGAGCGATAAAGACGATGCCACTTACGTGGCCAATAGTCTCTATGAAGATAACGGACGAGTATATTCAACCGGTGCCTTTAATGGCGCTGTGGCGGCGACTGAGTGGGATGAAGTTTCCAACGATTACAAGCCACAGTTCACCCTCGAATCCGAGGCGACCCAGTTAAAACTGGTTGCCGATCTTGGATTTGCCGATTTGACATCTTATACCCAGGTTCGCAATGAGGTCGGCACTCACAATTACGACTTCGATGGCTCTGGCGACGCTATCTACGATTATATTTTTGATACCCATGAAGATGTGTTTAGCCAGGAGTTTTTGTTGTCGTCCAACGGCGAAGGACGTCTTCAGTGGACGGCAGGATTGTTTTATTTCGACAACGACACAGCCTACAAGGCTAACCAGGCGTCTTATTACGGTGGGCCTTTTGTGCGTAACGGCGGTTCAGGTGTGACGACCGAAACCATCGCGGTCTTCGGTGATATGACCTATGAACTACAAGACAATCTGTTTTTAACGTTGGGCGCGCGTTACAGCGAAGATGAAGTCTCCGACGCTTACTTCATTGATGGCACAACCCTGGATAAAGTAGATGTGCCGGGTATGAATGACTCTCAGGTGACACCGCGTATTGCTTTGCGTTATGAGCCCAATGATCACACCAGTCTGTACGCTTCCTACTCGGAAGGTTTCAAGTCCGGCATTATCAATGTGGGTGCGGGCACATTGGATAACATCGAAGTGGATCCGGAGCACATCAAGGCTTACGAAGTGGGCTACAAGTACAACAGTGGCGATTTGATGTTTGATGTGGCGGCGTTCTACTACGACTACAAGGATCTGCAGGTGGCCAGCTACGTGGGTGCGTCCAGTGTGATTCGCAACGCAGCGAATTCCACTGTCTATGGTGTGGACGCGCAAATGCGTTTTGCTGTGACGGAACAGCTGGAGTTCAATGTCGGCGGCACCTGGCTCGATGCCACCTACGGTGATTTTGAAGAATCCCAAACCTGGAGTCAGTGCACCGATCCGGTATTCTGCACCGGCGCTAACGCGGGGCTTTTTGTTCCCGCTTATGAAGATGCTTCTGACAACGAGATGCAGCGTTCGCCGGAATTTACCGCGACTTTGGGAGTGAACTACTTTACCTCGTTACTGGAAGGCACGTTGAATCTGTCGGGTAACTTGTATCACACGTCAGATTTCTATTTTGATTCATCGGAAAATTACGCTCAGGACAGCTATCAATTATTGAGCCTGCGAGCGGAGTGGACGTCACCCTCGGAGCGTTATAACGTCGCCGTGTATGGTGACAACCTGACCGACGAGCATTACCGCAATCAGGTGATTCCTCAGTTCTACGGGGTTCTGAATTCGTGGGGTGCGCCGCGAACGGTTGGGGTGTCAGTGGGCTTCCAATACTGATGCGCTAATGGGTTATGCAAAAAAGGCCTCGGCAGAGTAAGCATCTCCCGGGGCCTTTTTATTTTACTGAGGCAATAAGCTTTGAGGGGGCGAACTCTCAGCGATTTGCGGCGTAAGGCAGTGACGTCAACATCCCGCGGCGGGACTGGATCATTTCGCGGTAGGTTTGCTGCAGAGAGAAATCCCGATCGCCGTCGCCGGTTTTAAGTTGTTCCAGCTGCCGTTCCAGGCCCGTGATTTCCCGAATCAGTTGTTCTCTCATGATGATGGAGTGCTGGTTGTCGACATTGACGAGTTTGGGAGAAGCTGTGCGTCCAATCATGCTGCTTACCTTGTTGTTAGATCTT
>NZ_CBFIHX010000226.1:0-2469 GCF_965662505.1 Pseudomaricurvus sp.
GGGGGTCGCCACCAAGTTTTACACCTGTACGCTCGCTGTGATGTATCGGGGCAAAGACAGCGAGGGTGAGTGGCAAGGTGGTCCGATGTATGTGGTGCGCGAGGGACTGGGAGCCCGCTGGCGACCACTGGCTTACTTCTTTGCGGTTGTAGGCTTGTTTGGCACCCTGCCCATTTTTCAGATCAATCAACTCACCCAGATTATTCGCCAGACCTTCGCCGTACCGCTTGGATGGGCATCCCCAGAGTCTCATTTCACTTTTGATCTGGTCGCAGGGCTGGTTTTCGCGACAGTCGTGATCATCGTGGCGATGGGGCGTTTGCCTCGTTTAGGGCGGGTGACCAGTTTTCTGGTGCCAAGCATGGTGGCTGGTTATTTACTGCTGACGGCTATGGTATTGGTCACCAATGCCGAAGCGATTCCGGCGGCTTTTGCTTTGATCTTTCACGATGCGTTCTCCGGCAGTGCGCTGGCGGGCGGTGCTCTGGGCGCTGTGATCATTACCGGTATTCGTCGCGCGGCCTTTTCCAATGAGGCCGGTATTGGTACTGAGGCAATGGCTCACGGGGCGGCCAAGACCAAGGAGCCTGTGAGAGAGGGGTTGGTCGCCATGCTGGGACCCATCATCGACACATTGATTGTGTGTACCTGTACGGCACTGGTGATCCTGATCAGTGGTGTGTGGCAAACCGGTGAGAATGATGGCATCGGTTTGACCGCTGCCGCGTTTGATTCCTTGTTTCCCTATGGTGGCAGCCTGATACTCACCATATTGGTGTCACTGCTGAGCCTGAGTACTGTGATGACCTTTTGGTATTACGGCAGTAAGTGTCTGGGTTTTATCATTGGTGCCCAGTATCAACATCACTACGTCTGGTTTTACGCGTTACTTGTTATTCTCGGCTCGGTGGCCTCTCTGGGGTTGATTGTCAGCTTTATCGATATTATGTACGCGCTGATGGCGATACCCACCATGACCGCGTCCTTGTTATTAGCGCCTAAAGTGAATCAGGCGGCTGCCAGGTACTTCGCCAAAGAGAGAGCGGCTCAGGCTGAACTGTCTGAGGCAGAAGGATAGGCAGGGATCAATAGGGGCGGTAATAATGCTCTGCTGCGTCAAATCTCTGTAGGTAGCAGTCACCAGCGGCCAGGGCGGGTGACGGGGCTGCATTTTCGGAGTGTATTCCGTTAAACTACGCCCTCAATAGAGGTGGAGCCAAAGAAGTTCTACCCGATGAGACAAGAAACATTATCAATCGATTGTAGAGTGGAATAACTATGTACCCTTGTCTTGTGGCGGACATTGGCGGCACCAATGCGCGCTTTAGTCTGGTAACCGGCTGTGAAAACGGCCAGTATCAATTAAGCCAGAATCACGATCTCCGTTCTGGCGAATACTCCTCATTTGAAGCTTGTCTGCAAACCTACCTGGATATGATCGAAGGGCCGATGCCCAAATCTGCTTGTGTTGCACTGGCCGGGCCGGTGGTGGGCGACGAAGTGCTCATGACCAACGTCAACTGGCTCTTCAGCCAGACAGCTGTCAAACAGCAGTTCGGATTCGAGGTTTTTTGTGCCTTGAATGATTTTGCCGCGTTGGCGAATTCCGTACCGCATCTCCACGCTGACGACCTTGCGACCATTATCGACGGTACGCCCAATCCTCAAGGTGCCAGAGCGATTGTTGGTCCCGGCACCGGGCTGGGGGTTGCGGCTCTGGTGCCTGGCAAAGATGAATGGGTGGTTGTACCTGGTGAAGGTGGCCATGTGGCCTATGCGGCTCAGAGTCCTCGGGAAATGGCGGTGGCGGCATTAATGCAGGAACAGGGTTATGTTTGTGCTGAAGCCCTGATCTCAGGCCGGGGCATGGTGAATCTGTTTAATTCCCTGGCTGAGATTGATGGCAACCCTGCTCGGGTGGCAGAGGCCAGTGAAATCGCCACTTTGGCCTGGGAGCAGCAAGACTCGCTGGCATTGGAAGTCTGGGAACTGTTTTTTCAGGGAGTTGGCACCGTGGCCAGTGATGTCGCGCTTGTGTATAACGCCAAGGGAGGTGTGTATCTGGGGGGCGGCATCTTGCCTCGCAATATTGAGGCCTTCAAGAAAAGCGGGTTTGAACAGCGTTTTAAAGAGAAAGGCATTCAGCGGGGCTTTATGGAAAATATCCCGGTGTATTTAATTTTGCACAAACACCCGGCCCTGATCGGCGCGGCTGCCTGGTTGAGCGATTTGTATTCTGAATAACTAAACGGTGTTTTCTGAATAACTAAGTGCTGTATTCTCAATAGTTAAGCGAATAAGAATTTATCGGCAATAAAAAGCCGGCCTCTTCAATGACGCCGGCTTTTTTGTTTCTGTCAGAATGGTTTCGGACAGCTTAACTGCCTATCTGACCGCCGTCTTTGCGGCGAACGGCCACAACACTGGGGCGGGGCGGTAAATTGTCGTCAAAGTCCGGCCAACGATGTG
>NZ_CBFIHX010000227.1:0-2460 GCF_965662505.1 Pseudomaricurvus sp.
ACGGCCGCACTCGCGGCCGTTTTTTATTACCTATCAAATATCCAAAGCGCTAATTAATCGCATCCATCCGCTGAATAATCACCCGCTGAATCCCCTGAACCTCAAGCTCTGACAGATTCTGAAGCTTATCCAAGTGAATACAATGCAGATGGAGACAAGGCGTCTTCGCTTCCAACTCTCTCAGATCCCCTTTCTTCAACACAGGCAGTAAAGGTTTATTGCCCGGTCGGCGCTGGTTGATTACCCTCAAACCTACATGTAAGGGTACCGCCCGATAACGGGTTTTCTCGCCCTTGAAAGGAATCAACAGGTACAATCCTTCTTTGCCAATCATATCCCCGGCAATGATATTCAATCCGGTGGGAGCCACCGCATTTTCGGGAATCCCGTTAAAGACATCATAATTCGCGTAGGGGTTGGGCAAAATCACCAGATGTCTGCCCTCTTCTTTGGGGAAAAAGATATTGTAGTTGGTATACAGCTGGGAAACGGATTCCGAAAACACACACAACTTGTTTTCAAACCCCATAACAAAGTCGATAGCTCTCTGACGCTGATTGATAGAATCCAGCTCCCAGATTAAATCGCGATTATCGATAGCCAGTTCCACACTCATCCCTCATACCTGATAGTTATGCTGGCTGCATGCAATGTGCAGCCACAGCTGGGTTATAACCCTTTAATCAATATGCACACGATACTGACCAATTCAGTTATAACCTGAAAATAAGTGTAGTCCGCCACCGCCTTTTCCGTCAGAATTTTTTACACTTTGCGGGAGGCAAATTGATAACAATTCATAGACTGTGACTTGGATTCCATTCCTAACCCGGTTTCTCGACGCCCCCCTCAACCTAATCCTTAAGCCTACTAGCACACCGACAACACGTCTTAGCACACCGATAACACGTCTTAGCACACCGATAGCACGCCCTTAATCAGGAGGCGGTTAACAGTAGCCATGAAACGCGTACAATGGCTGCTATAGACATTCTTTGCTGCACTAGCTCCCGATGGTAATCGCCCCTTTTTATGACCTCACTTCTGAACAAACTCTCAATCCATAACAGTTTCGCGACCTTGGACGATGAGTTTTACAGCCGGGTTAAACCCCAGGGGCTCTGGGGTGTGCGTCTGGCTCACGCCAACCCCGACGCCGGAAAACTCCTTGGTTTGTCCGAACAAGACCTGAAATCCGATGAGTTTTTACAAATATTCAGCGGCAATCAAATTCCTGAGGGGTTCGAGCCACTGGCAATGGCCTATTCAGGCCATCAATTTGGTGTGTACAACCCGCAGCTGGGCGATGGGCGCGGATTGCTGCTGGCCGAAGCAAGGCCTGCAGACAGTGAGGGCTCAGCTCCGTTTAGTGAAACTTCAGCCCCTTTTTGGGACATTCATCTGAAAGGCGCAGGGCGTACGCCATACTCCCGCTTCGGCGATGGTCGGGCAGTGTTGCGTTCCAGCATTCGTGAATACCTTGGTAGCGAAGCTCTGTTTCATCTGGGAGTCCCCAGCACCCGAGCTCTGGCGCTGTTCGCCAGCAAAGAACCGGTGCAGAGAGAAACCGCCGAGACCGGCGCCCTGCTGATACGACTCAGCCAAAGCCATGTGCGTTTTGGCAGTTTTGAACTCTTCCACTACACCCGTCGGCCCGACAAAGTGAAGCAACTGGCGGATTACGTCATCGACAAACACCATCCGGATCTTCCCACCGACGACACGCGCTACGCCCTGTTTTTGCAACGTGTGGTACTCGCCACAGCCGAATTGATTGTGCACTGGCAAACCGTGGGATTTACCCACGGAGTCATGAACACCGATAACATGTCTATCCTTGGGGAAACTTTTGATTATGGTCCCTATGGCTTTCTCGACGACTATATCCCCAACTTCGTCTGTAACCACTCAGATCATCAGGGCCGCTATGCCTACGACCAGCAACCGGGCATTGGCTTGTGGAACCTCAACGCGCTGGCTCACGGTCTGTCCACCCTGATTGCAACCGATGACATCAAGTACGCTCTGTCACTGTACGAACCTCACCTGAGAGACTGTTTTGCGACCAAAACCCGCGCCAAGCTGGGCCTAACCACCACCGAAGAAGACGACGTGCTGTTAGCCACTGGCTGGTTGCAACTGCTGCAGGATGAACGAGCCGACTACACCCGCAGTTATCGGGCGCTCTGCCATTTTTCACTGAACGGTGACAATCATGCACTGCGTGATCAGTTTGTGAATCGCGAGGCCGTTGATCAATGGCTGTCGCAATATGCACAGCGGTTAGAGAGAGAAAAGTCTGTGGAGTCTGAGCGTCAGGCACTGATGCGCGCCAACAACCCGAAATACATTCTACGAAATTACCTGGCACAAAAAGCCATCGAGCTGGCCGAACAGGAAAATGATTTCAGTGAAGTGGACAGATTGCTGACGTTGCTGCAAAAGCCCTATGACGAGCAG
>NZ_CBFIHX010000228.1:0-2448 GCF_965662505.1 Pseudomaricurvus sp.
ACGACGGTAGAGTAATCAGCCATAAGCACCATCCAGGATAGTGTCTTGTTGTCTGGCGCTATAATGGCTTCTTGGGCGCGATTTTGAATTCGGGGGTCGTCATCGAGCGGGTCGGGAAATTTGATGGGGACGACTGTTGCGTCGTCGCATTCCTCAAATACCTTCGTGCATTCCACGATAGTCGTGCCCTGGTGAATACGCTTGCCGTCGGCAAAGAGCAAGTGGTCATTGTCTCCCTCTCCTCCATTGAAGAACTGCCGAAACTCCGAACCGTCAACATTGAGGGTTGCTAGCTTCCCGCCACCATTTTCGTCTGAGTACCTCAGTACAAGTTTACCCGATTGCGTGAATGCAACTGATCGCGGATTGATGCCCTCTGGCAGTGGCAAGGTCGAGATTTTAACGGGCCCAATTCCACGTCGGGCACTGGCTCGCCGTCGGGCTTCAGCGGCTTTTTCTTGTCCTTTTTGTCTGGCTTCGGCGCCTTTATCTTTCCCGTTCTGGCGGGCTGCAGCGGCTTTTTCTTGTGCTTTCTGCCTGGCTTCCGCGCCTTTGTCTTGAGCTGAGATGGGGGTTGAAATTAGGGACGCTGTCAAGAGAGAAGCTGACAGCAGCAGTGCGCTATGTAGGGCTGGATGAACTTTCATTTTCACCTCCCGGGTGAATGAATTTTAATTTTATTTGATTATGTAGAAAGTACTTAGAGTTCATAGGTGCAAGTGCATTTACGTCAGGTAATACTGTACAGAAAGACGGGTTTCCTATTTTTTATGCATATCGTTAGCCTCCAGTTAGGTGATTGATGTGTATGATAAAGGGACTCTTCGAGATTACAGCTTGTTAATATTCTCGTTGTTATTCAGGGCTGAATGTTTGGTTAGTCCGCGTATTCATTTAGTAAGCATAATAATAGGGATACCCTTAGATTGGATTTGGAGGTGATCACCTCAGTCGATCCGCTTGCCTTTCTATTTTTATTCTTAAATTATTTTTCCGAATATATTCACTGCCTCATTATTCATTCAGGATGAGCGCGCTGATGAATACAGACCATTTTATCCAACAATTTTTTATGTTGTGTTTAATAGTGGCCTGAAAAAGATAGGGCTATATTCCATTAACATATGAAGACAACTGTTCTTCATACGAGAAACACTTCGTCAGTTTTCTAAAAAATATTTTCTGTGTCTTAAGGCTTAAGAGAAAATCATTTTCACTAATGATTTATCCTAGTATAGGTTTTATTGAATACAAGAATGGGAGTGTTAAGTGTCAGATGATAATTTTTTAATCAACGTTGCGCTGACTTCTGATAGGGGAATTTGTGATGATTTTTATTTGAAAATTGTCGTGCGTATTATTAAATATTTCCCCGAACATCCTTGTTCAGGGATTTCCTGGTACCGAATTTTATGACCCGATGATACCGCCGTCTTTACGTGTGATTACCAGTGTGCAGTCACGTGGGATCGTTGTTCCATCGTATGGCGCAGGAAAGTTAGTTGCTGATGGATTGCCGTCGCCTGGATGCTGTATGTTAACGAACGCAGTGCGTTGATCTGGCGTGATGGTAAAGCCCGTGATCTCATCACTGTTAACACCTACCAGTAAACGCTTGGGTTCTGGAGTGTCTTTTGTGGTATCGAATACGACCAGTTGATCTTGCAGGCCATCCGGTTGACCGCCGTCAGTACCGATGAATAGACGACCGTATGGATCGGCCCAGGCTGCATCAGGATCAGTGAAAACGCCTTCTGTGCCCCGTGTTGTTGAAGCAATCAAATAGATGTCCCAAACGAATGTGTTGCCCATGTGATCATCGGAGTCGAGAGTGCGGATGATGTGGCCATCGCTGTTGGGGGCTTCCGGATTCGCTGCAGTGGCTTCGGTCCGGCTGCTGTTGTTTGTACAGGTCCAGAATACTTCACCGCTGGTACCAATGGTGGTCCACTCAGGGCGATCCATCGGAGTCGCACCCAGAAGGTCGGCCGCAACCCGTGCGTAAATCAGCACTTCGGCTTGGGATGCAAAACGTGCCGACAATACAGGATTATCGATGGTCAGCTCCAGCCACTCACCCGTGCCGTCATCATTGAATTTAGCGACAAAAAGCTGCCCGTTATCCAAAGGACTTTCGCCATCAGAGATCGCCGTTTTCCAGGCTTTATCGGAGACATATTTGTAGCAGTAATCAAAGACTTGATCGTCACCCATGTAAGCCGCAATACGTCCATTTCGGCTTTCCGCTATGGCTATCGCTTCGTGCTTAAAGCGACCTAGTGCAGTACGTTTGACTGGCTGTTGTGTGCCATCGAAAGGGTCGATCTCAACAATCCAGCCAAAACGATGTTGTTCGTTAACATAGTCTTCGTCAGTCAAATCGAAACGTTTATCGAACAGATGCCAGCCGTAACCAAAACCTGAATCAGAGAAACCGTAGCGCTCTTG
>NZ_CBFIHX010000229.1:0-2419 GCF_965662505.1 Pseudomaricurvus sp.
AAGAGCATTGCTAGTTCGTTACTAGCTATTCTCTTGAGGCTTTCGCAAGTCGCTGTTTTATAACGACCTATTCAATATGGGGTGGACGATGGGACTTGAACCCACGACGACTGGAATCACAATCCAGGGCTCTACCAACTGAGCTACGCCCACCATTGATCGTTGCCATTAATCAGCTTGGTTGCTGACTAACTGTCTGCCTGCGCGAAGATGGCGCGCCCGGCAGGATTCGAACCTGCGACCATCCGCTTAGAAGGCGGATGCTCTATCCAACTGAGCTACGGGCGCACTGTGTATTGCCTATGGGCAATTTGGGTGAGCCCTGGACTCAAAGCCTGATTAAGGCAGCCTGGATAGGCTCGAACTTTGAAATAGTGGTCGGAGTGGAGGGATTCGAACCCCCGACCCTCTGGTCCCAAACCAGATGCGCTACCAAGCTGCGCTACACTCCGACAAGTCTTAAGTGGCTGTTGCCGCTGAAGAGGTGCGCATATTACCCATGCTCCCCTACTCCGTCAACGGCTTTTTTGAAAAAAATATTCAATTATTGCAGTGACTTAGAAGAACCTTTTCAGAAGAACCGTCCATCTGGATGATCTTTGTACGACTTTTCCGATCAGCCTGCCAAAGTTTACTTTGTGGCCGCTGCAATGACCCTAGCTTAGTCGGTTGCGCTTAACTCCACCAGCACGAAAAGAATGCTCAGGAATATCAAGCACATATTGGCCTGAGCAGGCAGCATGTGGGAGAATAGCGCCAGTTTACAACTCCCTCTTTGACCAATCCTAACGAACAGGAAACCTCAATGTCTGCACTGGTACTGGACGGTAAAGCACTCGCGCAAAAAACTGAACAAGAGCTGTCAGGTCGCGTTACCGCTTTAAAAGAAAAAAGTAATGGCCAAACCCCTATTCTTGCCACCATTTTGGTGGGCGCGGATCCAGCGTCTGCCACCTATGTAAAGATGAAAGGTAATGCCTGTACCCGTATCGGTATGGATTCCCTCAAAGTGGAAATGTCCGCTGAGACCACCACTGAAGAGCTTCTGGCCAAAATTGACGAGCTGAACAAGAATCCGAATGTTCACGGCATCCTGCTGCAGCACCCGGTACCCGCTCAAATCGACGAACGTGCGTGTTTTGACGCCATTGCTCTGGAGAAAGACGTAGACGGCGTTACCTGCCTTGGCTTTGGTCGTATGAGCATGGGCGAAGACGCCTACGGCTGCGCAACCCCGAAAGGGATTATGCGCCTGCTGGAAGCTTACAACATTGATATCGCCGGTAAGCATGCGGTTGTGGTTGGTCGCAGCCCTATTCTGGGTAAGCCCATGGCCATGATGCTGTTGGGTGCAAACGCCACCGTCACCATCTGCCACTCTCGCACCCAAGGGCTCGAAGATCATATCAAGCAAGCCGATATTGTGATCGGTGCGGTTGGCAAGCCTGAGTTTATTAAGGCTGACTGGATCAAGGATGGGGCGGTGGTTGTAGATGCTGGTTATCACCCCGGCGGTGTCGGCGATATTGAACTGGCACCTTTGACAGAGCGCGTTGCAGCCTACACACCTGTCCCCGGCGGCGTTGGCCCAATGACCATCAACACTCTGATTTATCAATCTGTTGATTCCGGTGAAAAGAAAATCCTCTAACGACCAGCTCAAGACTGGCAGCGAGACAATCAGAACTCGTCTCGTTGCCACACTCTTCCCTCTCAGCCCCCATCTATAAACCGGTAAGGAGTCCCGATTTGACACCTGCGGAAACTCTCCCGGTAATTTATCGCGATGAACACCTTTTTGTTGTCAATAAGCCCAGCGGCCTATTGGTTCACCGCAGCGAAATCGATCGCCACGAGACCCGCTTTGCCTTGCAGATAGCACGGGATCAGATTGGTCAGCGCGTCTATCCTGTTCACAGGCTCGACAAGCCCACCTCAGGCGTTCTGATTTTTGCCCTGTCACCAGATGCCGCTCGCACACTGAGTCGTGCCATTGAAGACAAACAGGTTCGCAAAACCTATCACGCAGTAGTTAGAGGTTACGCGCCAGAGAATGGCTATATTGACCACGCACTGAAAGAAGAGCTGGACAAATACACCGACAAACAAGCTCGACAAGACAAGCCGCCTCAAAGTGCTCAGACACACTTTCGGCGCCTTGCCACAATTGAACTACCTGTCGAAATAGAACGCTACCCTCAGAGCCGATATTCTCTGGTCGAGTGCTTTCCAGAAACCGGCCGCAAGCATCAAATCCGGCGGCATATGAAGCACATCAACCACCCAATCATTGGTGATGCCAAACACGGTCGAGGAAGACACAATCGCTATTTCAGCAGTGAACTGGACGCGGGCAGATTACTATTGCACGCCAGTGACATGCAGACGCCTCACCCGGAAACCGGTGAGATGCTCACCT
>NZ_CBFIHX010000230.1:0-2364 GCF_965662505.1 Pseudomaricurvus sp.
TCCGGTCTTTGGCTAATCTTGGAAACTTTTAGAGAGTCTTGTGAGCACATAAAAAGCGTAATGCCATCCCGCCACCTCATCCCCATATCTATTAACAGAAGAAATAAGCCATCATTTTTATATCGTAAATCTATCTGAGAGCCTTTCCTTGTACTGTATAAGCTTACTTGGTCACTTTAATTTTAAGTGACTTCTTCCCTGGCTACTCTGGCCTTGGGAGCCTGGGTCTCACAATTGATGATTGAGACCGTAATCAAGAGTAACAACTTATATAACCAATAATAAGGAAAGTTGATATGCCCAAGGTTTTTGTATCTCGCGACACGACTCGCGACAAAACAGGCGCTTACAAACGAGGTAAGTCGAGCGCTCGTTTATTCGCTGGTGCCGGAATGGTTACCGTGGCCAGCATCCTATTATCCTTGCCCGCAGTCGCTGAGGATTGTGAGTTTGATCCTCCAACTCAGTTCACGCTTCTCGCTGAAGTCGAGCCGAAACTGAATATTACTGCAGACTGCAGTGATCCTTACTATCGTGAAAGCAGCTTTGTCGTCACCAATACGGAGTCTCTGACATACCAGGTGCCTGATGGGCCGCTCATCCCTTACATGGAGGTCTCCGGGTACTTCCCCGCAAGGGAAACGCCTTTGCCATCAGGTGTCACGATCAGCCCGACTCTCAATCAACAGGAGTACACTTTAAGATTTCCAGGTCACGAATATTGGCAGAACCGTTCAATGCAGTGGCAGCATCCTACGACGGCTAATTCAATCGTCGACAATCGGTTAGCATTCACCAATGGTGCATTTACCGTGAACCATGTGAATGCCAGTCAGAGTAACGCTCCGGGGCATTTCCGCCACCATGCGGCGGCTACCAAGGTCGCGGAGAGTCTGGCTAACGCACATTATGGTAATACCGATAAAATCTACAATTACTACTGGGGCTGCAGCGGTGGCGGTCAGATGGCACAGGGTGCGGCCGAGGGTCAGGTCGGAGTTTGGGATGGCATCGTCGTGGTGTGCCCCGCAACCCGTGGCAATCCGACTCACAGCTTCCAGTGGCAGGCACACTATATGCTTGCGCTTCCAGAAGCAAAACGAGAGCAGCTCTCATTCCTGCGCGAGGTCGGAAACGGGGTTAACGCTACCGACGGACTTACCCGGGATGAAAGGGCACTGCTCTATAGTGGGCTTAATGACGAAGAGAAATCCGTGCTCAACGAGTTGCTCAACGCTGGCTTCCCGCTCAACGAACTCCCTGTGACACTCGGCTTTAACTTTCCCGGCTTTGGGTTGAGCCCCTATGTGCCGATTACCGGTACGAACGATATCTTCAAGCTCGATCCAACCTACGAGTCCGATTTTTGGGATTCAGGTGATCCAGGCTATGTCGGCACCAATCCGCCCGATTATCTGGAAGCGGCGAAGATGGATGGTTTCGCCACCGTCACCGCTATTAATTACGATGACGACGATGCGATTGTGTCGATTCAGCTAGATCCGGCAACCATTCCCTCTGTCCCCAATCATCCCATTGGGACGAATGGCGAACGCTACTATGTGTACGCCGCTGATGGGGTGACGAGAGCGTTAGATCCTGATGCATCAAGCTCTATAGCTTTTGGTGCTCTTTCGGGTGACCTGAATAGAACAACAGGTCTGCTGGAGCTTTCGGGGAGCAATAGTCAGATTCTTCTTGATGCCGTGGAAGTGGATGGGAAGATCCGTGTAAACAATCGCTTTCTACTCGCCGCGTATTATTATCCCCGGCACACAATCGTGCCTGGATACGCTCACTACGATCAATATCGCAACGCAGACGGCTCGCCGAAATACCCACAGCGTCCGTTCAGTGTCGCCGATGTGATTACTGTCCGTCAGGCGGCCGGTGTGCTCGAGTCGGGTAACATTACGACCAAGACGATGATTTTTCACAATCTATCGGACAGGGCGGCATTCCCTGCTTGGGTTGCTGGTTATGCCGATGTCATCGAAGAGGCGTTGGGGATTGGCAAGGCGAAGGACATGGTGCGGCTCTATTATCAGGAAAAGGGCGGTCACAGCAGAAGAGGTCTTGTCGCTGGTATCTTTAACCAAGCATTGTTAGACATGATGGCCTGGGCTGAACGTGGGATCAAACCCAAGCGTTCCTCACGCTTTGGTATTGAACTGGGACAAGTTGTTCTTAAGAACGGGGCCGCCCAGCGCAAGGGGCTGCAGCCGGTGATTCATCTTATGGCCAATGATGGCGAGCGTGCGGAAGTCAGTGTGAACGAGCCGGTAGAGCTCCATGCCAAGATCCAGATGCCACCAAGCACCGGCAAGGTGACAGAATTCAGTTGGCAGGGGTTAGAAGAAGAGG
>NZ_CBFIHX010000231.1:0-2182 GCF_965662505.1 Pseudomaricurvus sp.
TGCTGCAAGGCGATAACTGCTTTTGGGGTTTTCTACCTTTGGCCACAGAATTCCCGGGGTATCCAGCAGCATAATCCCACTGCCCAGATTAATCCGCTGTTGGCTTTTGGTGACGGCAGGTTCATTACCGGTTTTGGCAATGGTTTTTCCCGCAAGGGTGTTGATCAGAGTGGATTTCCCCACATTGGGAATGCCCACGATCATGGTGTGTATGGTTTTAACGCTGGCGTCTTTCTCGGGCAGCATTTTGCGGCACAAATCAATCAGGGAGCGCATTTTCCCCGGTTGTTCGGTGGTGATGGCCAGCGTCTTGACGTTTTTCTCTTTCTCCAGATATTCCTGCCACAACAACGTGGTTTCAGGATCGGCCAGATCGGTCTTGCTCAGTACTTTGATACAGGGCTTATCACCACGCAGCTGAGCGATGGCTGGGTTCTCACTGGAAAAGGGGATGCGTGCATCCAGCACCTCTATCAGAAGGTCGACTTGGGGCAGAACTTCCTTTATCTCCTTTTGGGCTTTGTGCATATGCCCGGGATACCATTGAATCGCCATAAAGAGTTGTGCCTTAACTGGAGTGATCTGGGAGGAGGGCGTCATTGTACTGGGATGACAGCAGATTGTTAATCTGAAGCGGATAAATGGTCTGTTTCGTGTAACATCGTCCACCATTAAGTCCTGAATACGGGATTTTGAAGGTCATGAATACGGGATTTAGATGGGGGCAACTGAGTGTATGAGTACAGCTGGGCGTAGGGCTGAAACTGAGCATAACGCAGAGCGCGAAGTTGGCTTGGGTGCTTCAGAAGCTGATTTGGAGATTTATCTTGCAAATCGCCCTCAGTTGGACGATTACCCAACGCTCAACCATTTGAAACCTCTGCTTCCTGGCGAACTTGCCCATATTGTGGCCAATACCAGTAATCACTGGCGCAAAGTGTTTAATGTGTACGCCAAGTTCTTGGAGGCTCTGAACTGGCATGGAGTCACGGCGGCGGGCAGCTGGCAGGACTACCGGGATCAAGGCTTGTTGCAATCAGGAAGCCGTGAAATGCTGTTATTCAGTCGGCCTGTGATGGACCCCAATAATACCTCCAGAATTCATATCATTGCGGGCAAAACCTACGCGGCTCAGTTATCGTTGCCGCCGTTAACCTGGCTGGATGCTCATTTTGCCATCAATCGTGAGGCTCGATTGATCGTGTGTCCATATCTGGATTATCGTCAACTAAGCAATGAGCGAATCGAACGGTTGGCCAATCTGGTTAGGGAGCTTGATGATGTCGGCTGAGAAAACGGCTACTGCCAATAACAAGCGTCAGCGCCCCACAATTCTTGTGCCTGAAGCTCCGATTGAGTTGGAGTATGAGATCAAAAAGAGTCGTTTTATTGCCCGGGCCGCGAGAGCTGTGAATCGTGAGCAGGCGATGCAACTGCTGGATCAAGCGAAACAGGACTATCCGGATGCTCGCCACCATTGTTGGGCCTATCTGATTGGCAATCCCAATTCACCTACAACGGTGGCCATGTCTGATGATGGCGAGCCCAGTGGTACTGCTGGCAAGCCCATTCTCAATGTACTGCAGCATAAGAATGTCGGCGATATCATGCTGGTGGTTATTCGCTATTTTGGCGGCATCAAGCTGGGTGCGGGTGGTCTGGTGCGCGCCTACAGTCATGCTGCCCAACTGGCCATGGCGGATTTGGTCACTGAGACACTGGTGCCATTCAGTGAATGCAGAATCCATGGTGGGTTTGAAATGGAACAACCGCTGAGGCACTGGCTGGATCAGTGCGGTGGGCGTGTGATTTCGGTTGATTATGGGCAGACGATCAGCTGTCAGGTGGAATTGCCTGATAAAGACGTGGCGGCATTGCAGCAGTACGTGACTGGTATTGGAGCCGTCTTTGAAACTCTGGAGTAATCCACTTAGCGGAGTTCAAATATTGGTATCTATCACTGCCTCCAGATTGCCAAAAACGAGCGAAATCGCCATACTTCGGCTTTCCAGAGCGGGCGTTTGTCCGCTCATCTCTTATTTTCACCTATATCGAAACATCAGGAATTGCCATGTTGATTAGTCAGGACAAAGTCGTCTCCTTCCACTACCGCTTGAAAGAAGAGGGCGGCGAGATATTTGAGGATTCTCACGATGGCAGTCCTGTACTGTATCTTCATGGC
>NZ_CBFIHX010000232.1:0-2155 GCF_965662505.1 Pseudomaricurvus sp.
GCAGGAGAATATACAACACAGCTGGAACACCGTTTGCCATAACTGGGAAGGCGATGCACTGCTGGAAAATTTTGAATATCACTCGTTCCTGATTGAGCAAATCCTGAATTTGAGTGCGGGGCTCGCACGTCGTCTGGAAGAGCCTCTTGTGGTCGCCAGTGGGGTAACTCCCGGTGAAGCGTCCCCGGAGCAGGAGCGTTCGGCACTGGTGCTGCCTTTGGTATGCCGCAGCGTGCCTGAATTGATCGAGCAGTTGGCGCGTATTCGGGGTTTGGCGACGCACTCGGCGGTGGTCGGCGGCTGTGATGAGGAGCCTCAGAAGAAGCTGCAATACTGGTTGCAGTGCGCTGAACGTCAGAATCGCGACTTGATTCACCACATCGATACCATGGAGTCAGGTCTGAAAAACGGCTGGAAATCCCTGTCTGATCTGAAAAACTATGAGCTCAAGCTGGCGTTTTTCCTCAATACCATCACCAAGGATATCATTCACGGTGATTCCTCCAAGGCCGATGCCCGGCAGCTGTTTACCCTGGGATCCGAAATCATTGAAGCTTATGTCGAAGCGGTCGATGGCGGGATCAGTCTTTTGCAGACGGGGTTAGAGAAAGAACTGGAGGCATGGCTGGTGCGTCTTTGATACCGCTCCAGTCTTCGATCTTACCCTGCGCTAAATCTCTTAGCCGAACTCCTTTCTGGATCATCTGACTGTTGGTTGTTTGGCTTTTCATGCTCTAGCTACCGTTATTTACTCTTCTTTTTTTATTCTTTGTTAGTTAATTCTTAGCTATTTAATGAGAGTCTTTTGATACAGATAATTCAAGTCATCCTCTATGTCTGTCAGGCGATTTAGCAGCCGTTTCTTTTGTTTGTCGGAGAGGGAGGCGTGCAGGTCTGCGAAAAGACGCAGGCTGCGTTCGCGGTTTTCTTCCAGTAACTTGCGGTGTCCGGGGCTCCAAAGCGCCGTTTCTTCTGCGATCAGAGTTCGGAGTTGTGTGCGAAGATCGTTTTGACTCAATGTATGGCGCTGCTGATAGAGCAGAGTGGCGGAATCAATCCACCGTTGTTGTTCCTCGCGACTGATTTCGGAGAGATAATTCAGATTCTGGCTCCAGGTTAGCACCATCTCTTCCTGAGCGTCGGTTTGCCGGCCAATCCAGTCGTCCATTCCTTTCTCCAGACGTTCTTGTCGCAGCTCAATACGTTCCTCTGGTGTGCTCTCGACATAGGGCTCAGTGTCTTCTTCAGTCTTTTCCGTTATTGCTTCAGTAAATTCCTGCCATTGGGAAGCACTTAACGACATAAATAAGGACTGAATTTCTGGCATGGCGTAGTCGAGACTGGCCAGCCAGTGGGCATGAGCTTGCTCGCCAAATGTCCTCAGTTGTTCTGGCGTGATATCGGGTTGCTGGAGTTGTTGTTTGAATGCCGCCAGCTCCCGGGCATAGAGGGGCAGTTGAGTGTGTTGATGCCAGCGATGAAATTGGTCGAGCGTTTTTTCCAGCTGGTTTTCCTGTTGGCTATTGAGGCTGACGAAGTCATCCACCTTCCATCCCAGCCACCAATCCATAAATGGGTAGGTGACTCGTAGGGAGCAGCTGATTAATCCCAGGCAGAGGCAACCAATGAGCGTCAAGCGCCGCAGTAGAGCGGGGGTTGGCATGTATTGAAGCGGTATTGGGAAAGCTTTCATTGGAGGTGTTGTGGTCCGGTTTTTCAAGCTGGAGTCATCTTTTGGCGGTGTTTTAGGACATTTGGGGCGTTTAGTTATATAAGAGTCTAGTACAGAGATTCGCCCAGCCATCAAATTGTTGGGAATCCGGATGGCGCTTGTATTAACTGAATGGTGCTTGTGTTATGATGCCGCCGCTCCTCGAACGCCTGTTTGATTTAGGTGTCCTGGCTGCCAGAATATGGACCGACCTAGTAAGGAAGGTCGCATGTTGAAGAGGTTTGATTACCTCACCATGGAAGGTCACTTTGTCGTTAACGCTTAAATAATAACGACATATATGGATGTGATAATAAAAATAATTTAAATAATGCAGTGTTTTATGAATAATTCAGTATTAATGCCCAACGATTCCCGTTGTCAGGAATCGACTTCGTCAATGCCTATTGAAGCCCCGGCGTCTGTCGAAACCCAAACGTCTTT
>NZ_CBFIHX010000233.1:0-2033 GCF_965662505.1 Pseudomaricurvus sp.
CGAGGTGCAGGACTGGATCATCAAGCCACAGTTGGCGCAGGTTAAAGGTGTGGTGGAAATCAATACCATTGGTGGTTTTGACAAGCAGTATCACGTGTTGCCAGATCCAGTTCGGATGCTGGAATTGGGGGTGACCTTTGCGGAGGTTGCCGAGGCGTTGCGCCGTAACAATAACAACCGGGGTGCAGGGTACATTGAACGCAATGGCCAGCAGTTTTTGGTGCGTTCCCCGGGGCAGCTCGCGTCTATCAACGACATTGAAAACGTGGTGGTGGGACGACACGGCTCAGTGCCGGTTACGTTGAAGCAGGTTGCCGATGTGGCGATTGGCAAAGCCCTGCGTACGGGAGCCGCTACCCGCGATGGCAGGGAGACGGTACTGGGCACGGCGATGATGCTGGTGGGGGCCAACTCCCGCGAGGTGGCTCGTGATCTGGCTGACAAGCTGGAGTCGATTAAACCGTCTTTGCCGAAGGGTGTAAGGGTAGAAACCGTATACGATCGCACCACTCTGGTGGACAAGGCGATTGCGACGGTACAGAAAAACCTGCTGGAAGGTGCGCTGTTGGTTGTGGTGGTATTGCTGTTATTACTGGGCAATCTACGTGCGGCTTTGATTACGGCGGCGGTGATTCCGCTGGCCATGTTGGCGACCATGACCGGTATGGTGCGCGCCGGGGTGTCTGCAAATCTCATGAGTCTGGGCGCGCTGGATTTCGGTTTGATTGTCGATGGTGCGGTCATTATTGTCGAAAACTGCATCCGCCGTTTGGCTCTGGCGCAGAAACCTGTGGCTGGCGAGAGCAAGCCTCGCATTCCCGATTTGCGTGAGCGATTGCAGCTGGTTTTTGAGGCTACTGCCGAAGTCATCCGACCCAGTTTGTTTGGGGTGGCCATTATCACGGTGGTGTACATTCCGATTTTTTCACTGACCGGCGTGGAAGGGAAAATGTTTCACCCCATGGCGGCTACTGTGGTTATGGCGTTATTGGCGGCCATGGTGATATCGCTCACGCTGGTGCCCGCTGCGGTGGCTGTTTTTATGAACGGTGAGGTCAATGAGCGTGAAAGCCGGGTAATTTCCGCGAGTAAGTCCGTCTACCGGCCACTACTGGAATTGGCGTTAAAATTCCGATGGGTTGTTGTGAGCGCTGCGTCGTTATTGGTTGTTGTGTGTCTATGGTTATTGACGGCTCTTGGCTCAGAGTTTATTCCTCAGCTTAATGAAGGGGATATTGCCATGCACGCTATGCGCATTCCCGGTACCGGGCTGGAACAATCCGTGGAGATGCAAAAAGCGCTGGAAGACCGACTTAAGGCGTTTCCGGAAATTGATAAGGTGTTTTCTAAAATCGGTACTCCGGAGGTGGCCACAGATCCCATGCCTCCCAATGTCGCCGATACGATATTAATCCTGAAACCTCGTGATCAATGGCCAGACCCACAACGATCCAAATCAGATCTCGTGGCTGACATAGAAACCGCGGTGCACACCTTGCCGGGGAATAATTACGAATTCACTCAGCCCATTGAAATGCGCTTCAACGAACTGATTTCCGGAGTGCGAGCGGATCTGGGGATTAAGATATTTGGTGATGATCTGGATCAGTTGTTGGCGTCTGCCAATGACGTATTAGCCGTTGTGCAATCGGTAGATGGCGCGGTGGATGCGAGAGTGGAGCAGGTCACTGGTCTGCCCATGTTGTCTGTAATTCCAAAGCGCATGACACTGGCACGTTACGGTTTGAGCGTGGACGATTTGCAGGATCTGGTGTCTATGGGGGTTGGCGGTGAAGAGACCGGTTTGATATTTGAAGGCGATCGCCGTTTCAGCCTGGTGGTGCGACTGCCGGAATCCCTGCGCCGCGACAGTGAACGCCTGAAGTACCTGCCGGTGCCTTTGCCTGCCGGTGGTTTTGTGCCTCTGAGTGAAGTGGCGGAGCTGAAAATGCAGTTGGCGCCGGCACAGATCAGTCGTGAAAACGGTAAGCGCAGAGTAGTGGTCACCGCTAATGTACGTGATCGGGATCTCG
>NZ_CBFIHX010000234.1:0-2024 GCF_965662505.1 Pseudomaricurvus sp.
AGTGTTAATGAAGTTGAATGAACCCATACAAAAGTTTGGTTTTTTGGGGCTGGAGGGTGTCTGTCCCGTTATTCGCCTTATTCTTCTTTCTCCGTTATTCCTCCCCGTTATTTTCTTATAGCCATGCTTCATACTTCCACTGATGGCAATACATGTTTACCAAATCAAAACTGTTACAGGAGAGCGTTATGATTAAAGCCTATGCAGCTTCAGCACCTGGGGCCAAGCTAGAGCCCTTCGAATACGAGCCAGGCCCGTTAGCTCATGATGATGTTGAAATTGATGTTGAATCTTGTGGCATATGTCATAGCGATATCAGTATGTTGGACAATGATTGGGGCGTGACCCAATACCCCTTTGTGCCCGGTCACGAAGTGGTTGGAGTAGTCAGCGCAGTGGGTGACAACGTTAGTTCTGTTGAAATTGGCCAGCGGGTCGGGTTGGGCTGGCACTCAGCGTATTGTAATACATGCGGTACTTGTCAGTCGGGTGATCACAACTTGTGCTCGAAAGCCGAAATAACTATTGGTGGGCGTCACGGTGGTTTTGCTGAACAAGTACGGGCACAAGCCAGTGCTGTAGTGCCCCTGCCTGAAGGGATAAACCCTGACTCTGCGGGGCCTATGTTATGCGGGGGCATTACCGTATTTAATCCCTTGGTACAGTTCGGTGTTAGCCCAACATCTAAAGTTGGGGTCATTGGCATTGGTGGTTTGGGGCATATCGCCTTGCAGTTTTTAAATGCCTGGGGATGTGAAGTCACTGCATTTACCCGTAATACGGAAGAAGCTGACGAATTACAAAAATTGGGAGCCCACAAGGTATTAAACAGTAGTAATGCCGAAGAGCTGAAAGCGGCCGCAAGGAGCTTTGATTTAATTCTGTCCACCGTCAATGTGAAGCTAGACTGGAATGCCTATGTCGCCACACTTGCGCCAAAAGGCCGTTTGCATTTTGTGGGTGCTACACTTGAGCCATTGGGCGTGAATGTATTTCCATTAATATTGGGACAGCGTTCTGTGTCTGGTTCGCCAGTGGGAAGCCCGGCAACCATCAGTAAAATGTTGCAGTTTGCTGACTTGCACAATATTGAGCCGGTAACGGAATACTTTAGTTTTGACCAAGTAAATGAAGCGTTAGACAGAATGCGTAATGGCAAACCCCATTACCGTGTTGTATTAAAACGCTAGCAACAAGGTCATTCCGGAAGAATGCCGAATAACTGTGGCAGGCACTAATACTCTATTTGCTAACTAAAGGGCTGGAGGGTGCCTGTCCACGTTATTCGGCTCGTTATCTGAATACAGCTAAAGGTAAAGATAGATGTTTATATATCGTTGGTTTTTCGTTTCTTTATTGGTGATGACTTTAGCCGGTTGTCAGACTGCGTATTACAGCGCGATGGAAAAAGTGGGCGTTCACAAGCGCGACATCATGGTTGATCGCGTGGAGTCGGCTCAAGATACGCAAGCCGATGCCAAGGAGCAATTCGAATCTGCGCTGGCACAGTTCAGGTCTATCGTTCAGGTTAAGGATCAAGACCTGGCGGAGCGCTATGACAGACTGAGCAGTGAATACGAAGAGAGTAAAGAGGCTGCGGAATCGGTCTCCGAGCGCATTGATGCGGTCGAAGATGTATCCGAGGCCTTGTTTGATGAGTGGGAAGAAGAAATCGATCTATACAGCAGCGCCAATCTCAAGCGTCAAAGTGAAGCCAAGCTAAGCCAGACTCGGAGGCAATATCAGGGCCTCATTAAAGCCATGCGCAATGCAGAGGCCAGTATGGCGCCGGTGTTACAAGCTTTCCAGGATCAGGTATTGTTTTTAAAACATAATCTGAATGCGCGTGCGATTGACTCGCTCCAGGGGGAACTGGGGAGCATCGAAACGGATGTCGCTCAGTTGGTCAGTGAGATGGAAAAATCCATTGCAGAATCAGACGCGTTTATTCGCAGCCTTCAGAACTAAGATCAATCGTTTCAGCGTTAACAGTTAGAAGTTGTGCCTTGTCAGACGCTGGGGTC
>NZ_CBFIHX010000235.1:0-2011 GCF_965662505.1 Pseudomaricurvus sp.
GGTGTTGATGGTCTTCAGATTGTTGAGACAATGAGCAAGGCCTCATCGTCCGAGTTTGCAAAATTGGCTCCCTCAGTGCTTGAAGCTGCTGGTGAAGGAGACGGTGTCGCGGTTGCCATCGTCGAGCGTGGAGCTCGATATATTGATCGGTTGGCCAGAAAGCTGTTGTCACTTGATCCTCCACGACTGTCCATGTTGGGAGGGATTTCAGGTCCTTTGCAAAAGTGGTTGTCATCTGAAGTTTCTGAGCAGGTGCAGCCGCCTTTAGAGCAGCCAGAGATGGGCGCTGTGTATTTTGCCCGAGAGCGTCATGAGTTAAGTGTGTCAAAAGTTCTAGCGTAAGTATTAAACGGTTGAGTTGGGTCGGAATGTAGAGCTGTCTATGAGCTCTCGTATGAAATGAGTTTTAAAATAATATTGATAAAGGTGAGCAGATGGATTCGGTAATGAATCAGACAGAGCGACAGACTTCCAGTGTCATGCCTATGTTTATTGTGGGTACCTTGTTTTTTATCTTCGGGTTTGTGACCTGGTTAAACGGCTCATTGATTCCGTTTCTCCAGATTGCGTGTGAATTGACGCACATGGAGGCCTATCTGGTCACGATGGCGTTTTACATCTCGTACACTGTCATGGCATTACCAATGTCAGTCATCTTGCGCCGTACGGGGTACCGCAAAGGGATGATGTTAGGTTTGCTGATTATGGCTTTGGGTTCCTTAATCTTTATTCCGGCAGCTGAAGCGAGGATGTTCAGTGTCTTTTTGGTGGCCTTGTTTGTATTGGGTACTGGGTTGACGATCCTGCAAACGGCTTCCAATCCTTACATCGTCCATATTGGCCCGCATGAAACAGCCGCGGTGCGTATCAGCATTATGGGACTGATGAATAAAGGGGCTGGTATCGTTGCTCCACTGGTATTTACCGCGTTTATTCTCAGTGACATGTCTCAGTTTACGGAAGCCCACCTGGCCACTTTGGATCCAGCCCACAAGCTTGCCGAGTTAGAGGCGCTGTCTTCCCGTTTGGTCATGCCTTATATGATTATGGCGGGTATGTTATTGGTTTTGGCTGCGTTGGTGCACTTTTCACCTCTTCCGGAAATTGAAACCGAGAAGAACGAAGCAGAAGGTGAAACAAGCAGTATTCGCCAGCATCCTAATCTGATTTTGGGTGTGATCGCTTTATTCTTTTATGTCGGCGTTGAGGTGATCGCTGGTGACACCATTGGTCTGTTTGGTAAAGAGATGGGGGTTACCAATTTTGGTCAGTTAACCTCCTATACAATGGCATTTATGGTGTCGGCGTATATCGTCGGTATGTTTGTTATTCCTCGCTGGATCAAGCAGGAAACCGCACTGGTGATTTCAGCTGTCTTGGGCTTGATTTTGTCTGTGATGGTTATGGTTGGCAGTGGTGAAAGCTACGCGGTCTGGAATGCCATGTTTGCCTGGACGGGTGTGCCAGCAATTCCCAATGTTGTACTTTTTGTAGCCTTGCTGGGCTTTGCCAATGCTTTGGTTTGGCCGGCGATTTGGCCGATGGCACTGGCTGGTTTGGGCTCCCTGACTAGCACCGGCTCGGCGTTGCTTATTATGGCGATTTCCGGTGGTGCTATTTTCCCCTTTCTTTATGGCGCCATTGCAGATGTGTCGGGTAATTCCCAGAGTGCCTACTGGATTATGATTCCTTGCTACTTGTTTATTCTGTTTTATGCTTTGAAAGGGCATAAGTTAAAGAGCTGGGGTCGCTAGTAAGTGATGTGCAGGCGGTGGATGCGATGAGTAAACCTGAACATATTGTCGTCGTTGGTGGCGGCACGGCCGGATGGATGGCTGCCTGCTTGCTGGCTAAGGCATGGGGTCACGGGGGGCAACCGACACGCGTTACGCTCATCGAGTCCGCTGATATTGATACTATCGGTGTGGGTGAGGGTTCCACACCCTATATGCGTGAGTTTTTTAAGCGCTTGGGATTGACAGAAAAAGAGTGGATGCCAGCGTGCAATGCC
>NZ_CBFIHX010000236.1:0-2000 GCF_965662505.1 Pseudomaricurvus sp.
ATACCAAGAGTGACAACAAACCAATTGAAAAACCGTTGTTACATCTCAGCTTTGCTGCAGAAGAAGCAGACGCAGCCGCTTTCGGCCAGGCAATGGCGCAGGGTTCAGCCATCGGTCAGGGCATGAATCTGGCAAAAGAGCTGGGCAATCTGCCTGGAAATATCTGCACGCCGACCTACTTAGCTGATCAGGCAGTGAAAATCGGACAACAGTTCGATTCCGTCAAAACGACTATTTTGGAAGAATCAGACATGGAAGAACTGGGCATGGGCTCTTTTCTCTCCGTTTCACGCGGCAGTCGTCAGCCTGCCAAACTGATCACGATGGAATATAACGGTGCCGGTGGTAGTGCACGGCCTGTTGTTCTGGTTGGTAAAGGTCTTACATTCGATGCGGGCGGTATCTCATTGAAGCCATCACAAGGCATGGATGAGATGAAATATGATATGTGTGGTTCTGCCAGCGTGCTCGGTACCATACAAACCATTGCTGAACTCGGTTTGCCTATCAATGTTGTGGGTGTCGTTCCCAGTTCTGAAAACATGCCTGATGGCGATGCCAACAAACCCGGTGACGTCGTTACCAGCATGGCAGGCAAAACTATCGAAATTCTCAATACCGACGCAGAAGGTCGCTTGATCCTTTGTGATGCGCTGACTTACAGCGAGCGTTTCAATCCTGAAATCGTTATTGATATTGCCACATTGACAGGTGCCGTTATCGTGGCGCTGGGTAGTGTGACTACTGGCGTGATGGCTAATGATCAACAACTGGCGGATGATTTAATCAAAGCAGGCAACGACAGTTTTGACCGTGGCTGGCAATTACCTATCTGGGATGATTATCAAAAACAATTGGACAGCAACTTTGCCGACATCGCCAATGTGGGTGGTAAAGAGGCTGGCAGCGTCACGGCCGCCTGTTTCCTGTCCCGCTTTACTGAAAAATTTACCTGGGCGCATCTGGATATAGCCGGTACCGCGTGGAACAGCGGTAAAGCAAAAGGGGCAACAGGCAGACCGGTGCCGTTACTGGTGCAATACCTTCTCAATCGCATTGAAAATAATAGCTAAGATGACACGAGTCAGTTTTTATATATTGAAATCGACTCAGTTTGATGAACGGCAGGCGTTTGCCTGCCGTTTAGCTGAAAAAGCCTATAATCAGGGTCATCAGGTCTATATTCATACCGATAACATCGAACAAAGTCTTGCTCTGGATGAGGCACTGTGGGCGCTTCGCCCCGATAGTTTTGTTCCACACGAAATGATTAACAGTGACACCGACAATCAAAGCCCGGTGTTAATTGGTCACACCGAAACCACCCCGCCTCGGTTGATGGATGTCATGATCAACCTTACCGAACAACAGCCTCTATTTTTCAGCCAGTTTCAACGTGTCGCAGAAGTGATTGATGACAATGCCGATGTGAAACAAGCTGGTCGTCAACGTTTTCAATTTTATAAAGAACGAGGCTACGAACTCGACACCTTCCACGTCTGAACCCAGACAAATAAGTCCATCGCAAAACTAATTTGCCTTTGCACTGAACAGGATGAGTCACAGCAGGTATAATGCCCTGCTTGTTTTGACGACTTTGACCTGAAAAAAGAACACCATGGAAAAAACATACAGCCCAGACGCGATAGAGCAACGTTGGTACCAGAAATGGGAACAGGATGGTGAATTTAAACCCTCCGGTGAAGGCTCGCCATACTGCATTATGCTGCCACCACCCAATGTCACCGGTAGCCTCCATATGGGCCATGGTTTCAACAACACCATCATGGACACCCTCACCCGTTATCACCGTATGAAGGGTGAAAACACTTTGTGGCAGCCAGGCACAGACCACGCAGGTATCGCCACCCAGATGGTGGTAGAACGTCAGGTCAATGGTGAAGGTAAAACACGGCATGAATTGGGCCGTGAAGACTTCACCAAACGCATCTGGAAATGGAAAGAAGAATCCGGCGGTAATATCACCCGTCAGTTACGAC
>NZ_CBFIHX010000237.1:0-1980 GCF_965662505.1 Pseudomaricurvus sp.
TATGCCACCAAGCCCATCGCCACCTTTATAGAACAGTTGCAACGCTATGAAATCAGCGCTGTAGCTGATGTGCGCTCAGTTCCTTTCAGCAAAGTCTTTTTTGATTACCACCAGGGAGCCATTGAGGGCCATTTAAAGCGCTCGGGTATCCAATACGTGTATCTGGGCGATGAGCTGGGCCCGCGGTCGAAAGATGACAATCATTATGATGAGTGTCGACAGGTGCAATTCGACCGGTTAATGCGCGCCCCGCTCTTTCAAAAAGGAATTGAGCGATTAAAAGACGGATTGGCGAAAGGTTTTAAGATCGGCCTGATGTGTGCAGAGAAAGACCCAGCCACTTGCCACCGCAGTCTATTGATTGGGTATGCTCTAAAGCAGCAGTTGGGTATGGAGTTGATGCACACTACCCATCACGGGGACCTGGAGACTCAGCAAGCTCTGGAAGAACGCCTGCCGGAGCTTCATAGCTTGGAAGAAGATTTATTTCTTACCCGGAATGAAAAGCTGGAGCAGGCTTATCAGTTACAGCTTCGTAAAACCTCGTATAGACGTCCTGAATAACTATTCATTTCCAGCAGTATTCCTTTCTAACAGTATTACTTTCCAACAGTACCCTTCTCTAAAGTACTTTTTCTAAAATACCCCTAGCCTGGATGTTTACGACAGCTGCTTTTCCAGTTGCGGCAGTTGTGCATAGAATACATCGAGAACCCGTTCGATTAGGGATTTAATATCTTCCAATGGTGGTAGCGACTGAACCGCTCCTTGAGACATCAATGGTGATCTGTAACCCCCGTCTTTGCCCTCGTAGTGAGCCGTATCCTCCAGTGTGGACATGGAGTGTGCTAACACCGCGTCACGCTGATCCAGTAAATACCGGTGTAACAAATGATCGTCTTCAGAAGCCAGGGGAAGCCCGAGAGAGTGTCTTTTGTTGTTGCCGCTGCCGGATTCTTTAAACGGCTTGCCGTATTCAATCAGCGCCATATGAACAGCAGCAGCAGTCAGAGACGGCGGCAGCTGCTGTGTTTCGAGCTCGTTCAAGATAGACCAGGCCCGATTCAGACCGGCCAGGCATTCCTGAAAGTGTGTGTAAAGCTCTTCTTCTCGTGACATCGTTTCAAGTCCAGGTTTTAAGTCCAGATTCTACATCCAATTTTACATCCACCTTCACATCCACTTTTACCTTCACTTTTGTCTCAAAAAACGAGGTGTTAGATTTCAGGTTCAGTAAGGAGCCAGCCCTTCAGGTTTTTCATTAATCCTTCAGGCTTTTTGAGACGACTTCATAGACATCTTTTGACAGTTCAGGTTCAGACAAAATTCGATCTAATGCTGCGCGCATTAATTTTTGTCGACTGACGTCGTATTTTCGCCACTTGGTCAATGGTGTCAGCAAGCGTGAAGCTATCTGTGGGTTGAGCTTATTCAGGGTCAGAATCTGATCGGCCAGAAACTCATACCCTGCCCCATCAGCCCTGTGGAAGTTAATTGAATTACCCCCACAAAAAGCACCGATCACAGCGCGTATTTTGTTGGGATTTTTAATGTCGAATGCGTCATGTGTCATCAACGCCTGTACCCGCTCAAGGCCACCCTCTCTTGATACATGAGATTGCGCGGTTAACCATTGGTTAACGACAAGCGCTTCATCGGACCAGCGTTGATAAAAACCTTCCAAAACCTGATCGCGCAGGGATTCACTGGCGTGATCGCTATTGATGATGGCCGACAGAGCAGCCAGTTCGTCGGTCATGTTTGTGGCGGCATCCAACTGTTTTTGAGCCATGTGGAGACTGTCATCAGTATCCAGGATAATCAGATAGCTTAGCACCGTATTTTTCAGGCTGCGTTTGGCCATAGCCGACGCTGAGGCTGAGAATGGTTCAGGGCTGCTGTTAGCCCGATAAACAGACTCCAGTTCTTCGCTAAGAGATTCCGCCAGTGCTTTGCGTACATACTTACGAGCAAAGTGTA
>NZ_CBFIHX010000238.1:0-1967 GCF_965662505.1 Pseudomaricurvus sp.
CAGAACGACGTATACCAGAACGACGTATACCAGAACGACGTATACCAGAGCGACTTATCAGACAGATATATTAGAGAGACTTAGACATGTCCCAAGTAACCCCTAAATCTGCATCCAGTGAATGGAAGCCTTCCAGCTGGAGAGCCCGTCCTGCGCATCAACAGCCATGCTACGAAGATCCAATGGCGCTCGCCGATGTGGAGACTCAGCTCTCAACATTTCCGCCTCTGGTTTTTGCCGAGGAGGCGCGTTCGCTGCGACGACAGCTGTCGCAGGTTGCCGAAGGTAATGCGTTTTTATTGCAGGGTGGTGATTGCGCAGAGACGTTTATCGATTTCTCTGCCAATAATATTCGCGATACGTTTAAGGTCATCCTGCAGATGGCGATTGTCTTGACCTACGCGGGTCGCAAGCCTGTGGTCAAGGTTGGGCGTATTGCGGGCCAGTTTGCCAAGCCACGCTCTTCAGATGTCGAAGTCCGGGACGGTGTCGAATTACCCAGTTTTCGTGGCGATATTATCAATGGTGCTGATTTCAGTGCTGATGATCGTGAAGTTGACCCGCAGAGAATGTTGCGAGCGTATCATCAATCCACGGCGACTTTGAATTTGCTACGCGCGTTTGCTCATGGTGGTCTGGCCGACTTGCACCAAGTGAATGGCTGGAATTTGGGCTTCGTGTCCGGTAATGAACTGTGTGAAAAATACCAAAAGCTGGCCCATGAAATACAGGACGCTTTGTCGTTTATGGAGGTCATGGGAATCAACAGCGAAAATACACCCGTGTTGCGTGAGACGGATCTCTATACCTCTCACGAAGCATTGTTGCTGAACTATGAAGAGGCGTTGACTCGTCGTGACAGCTTATCGGGGCATTGGTACAACTGCGCGGCCCATATGTTGTGGATCGGTGAGCGCACCCGTCAATTGGATGCAGCGCATGTGGAGTATATGCGTGGTATTCACAACCCGATTGGAGTCAAGATTGGACCAGGCATTACATCAGATGAGTTACTGAGACTGATTGATGCCCTTAATCCTAATAACGATGCGGGTCGCCTGACACTGATCACTCGCATGGGCGCGGATACACTGGCTGATAAACTGCCTGCACTGGCGAGAGCAGTAACTGCCGAAGGTCGAAACGTTGTTTGGTCCAGTGATCCCATGCATGGTAATACCGTGAAGGCAGGTAACGGCTTTAAAACCCGATCGTTTGATCGGATTTTATCCGAGATCCAGCAGTTCTTTGGGGTGTTGCGTGCCGAGGGTGCGCATCCGGGTGGTATCCATCTGGAGATGACCGGACAGCATGTGACTGAGTGTGTCGGCGGTTCTTATCGGGTATCCGAAAGTGATCTTGCAAAGCGCTATGAAACCCAGTGTGATCCGCGATTAAACGCGGATCAAGTTCTGGAAATGGCGTTTAATGTTTCAGAGCTGTTGCGCTAATACGACGCGGTGTTTGCTGGCGATAGTATCCGGAATCGTTTAGAGAATGGAGTTGGCGGCTCCGGCAATACGGTGAATCATTTTACGCTTCCAGTTGGGGCTGTTGGGATCGCTGAGAATAGCTTCTTCTTTAATTAGTGTGCCCAGAATGCTTTTATAGGCTATCCAGCGAAGAGGCTCTGGTTCCCATCGGCGCAGAACCTTTTTCATGCTGCTGCGGTGTGCCCACGGCATACTGCTCAATTCGGTATTTTTATTCAGAATCAAATCAACCAGGGTGCGGGCCATCAAATTGGATGCACCAACGCCTTCGCCAGCGTAGCCTCCAATGCTGCCAACACCTGTCTCAGGATCAAACAAGGCATGAGGACTTTTATTTCTCGGCATCCCCAGTGTGCCGCCCCAGTAGTGAGTGATTGGTGTTTGTGATAGCGCGGGGAAAAACTCCCGCATCAATGTGCTGATATCAGAGAAAATTGCAGCGCTGTCAGAAAATGTACTCTTGGGCTTTCCGCC
>NZ_CBFIHX010000239.1:0-1963 GCF_965662505.1 Pseudomaricurvus sp.
CGCTGCGATCCTTGCTCAGCTTGAATCGCACGTCGCAATTCTGGTCCACTGATGGTGGCAGTACCCAGCTTACCCACCACAATTCCTGCTGCCACATTCGCCAGAGCCACCGCCAGTGGCAGCTCACTGCCCGCTGCCAGTGAAGACGCCAACACAGAAATCACGGTATCACCGGCGCCCGTCACATCAAACACCTCACGGGCGCGGGCTGGCAAATGGAACTCGGGCTGATTCGGACGTAGTAAAGTCATGCCGTATTCACCGCGAGTCACCAACAGCGCCTCAAGATCCAGCGACAACATCAACTCAGTTCCCTTGGCCACCAGATCACTCTCATGGGGACAAGGGCCTACGACTTCTTCAAACTCATGCAGGTTAGGGGTCAACAGAGTAGCGCCGCGGTAGCGTTCAAAATCTGTTCCCTTAGGGTCCACCAACACCGGCACACCGACTTCCCGCGCTGCCTGAATCAGGCTCTGAGTGTCTTGCAGACTGCCTTTGGCATAATCAGACAAAATCACCGCGCCCATCATCGGCAGGCGCTTTTTGGCTTTTTCCAGAAAACTGTCGCTGTCCTCTGCCGCAAAAGACTCTTCGAAATCCATACGGATCAGCTGCTGATGACGACTTATGACACGCAATTTAGTAATGGTGGGTTTGTCAGTCGACGCCTGAAAATCCGTGTGAATACCTACAGCCTCGAGTCGAGAGCGTAGAGCATCTGCCGCTTCATCCTGCCCAACCACACTGATCAAAGACGCCCCAGAACCCAGCGCCGCAATATTTAACGCCACGTTACCAGCGCCGCCAGGACGATCCTCAATGCCATTAACCTTAACCACTGGAACCGGTGCTTCCGGGGAAATGCGCGAAGTGCCGCCTACCCAGTAACGGTCGAGCATGACGTCACCGATCACAAGAACCTGGGAGCGATCGAAGCGGGGCATGGTGAGTTTCATGATATGTTCTCAGTAATTCATTAATGGCTATGGGCTATTTTAACCCGCTATCCCTGAAACTGCATCGAATGCAGCTTGGCGTAAACACCCTGCTGAGCCAGCAGCTCAGTATGACTGCCCGCCTCCACCAGGCGCCCCTTATCCATAACCACAATCTTGTCAGCGGTTTCGATGGTGGACAAGCGGTGCGCAATCACCAATGTTGTGCGGCCTTTCATCAATTCTTCCAGGGCATCCTGAATCGCTCGTTCCGACTCGGTATCCAGAGCCGAAGTGGCCTCATCCAGAATCAAAACTGGTGCATCTTTCAGTAACGCTCGGGCTATTGCCAAACGCTGACGCTGCCCGCCAGAAAGACGTGTGCCATCCTCTCCGATCAAAGTATTAAAACCTTGGGGCATACCTTCAATAAATTCTGTGGCATGTGCCGCCTTCGCCGCCTGACGAATAGCGTCTTCAGAGGCGCCCGCCAAACCGCCGTAGGCGATATTACTGGCCACAGTATCGTTAAACAGCACCACATCCTGATTCACCAAGGCAATCTGTTCGCGTAATGACGACAGGGTGTAATCTGTGAGAGGCACATCATCCAATAGAATCTGCCCTCGATCATATTCATAAAACCGCGGAATCAGACTCGCCAATGTTGATTTACCACTGCCCGAACTGCCCACCAACGCTACTGTTTCACCCGGTTCTATAGAGAGGTTAACCTCTCTCAACACATCACCCTCTTCCGGATTGTAGGTGAAGGACAGCTGCTTAAATTCTAATCGCCCTTCAACACGCGGTACGGCAACTTGACCACGATCTTTTTCCGGGGTTTCATCCAGCTGCTCAAAAATGCTTTGGGCCGCGGCGATGCCTTTTTGTATCGTTCCGTAAATTTCACTCAGCTGGCGAATAGGCTTGGGAAGTAAACCTGCAGCCGTAATATAGGCCACAAAAGCGCCCGGACTCGATGTATCCATAAAGGTCATGGCCAGATACACCAGAGTCCCCAT
>NZ_CBFIHX010000240.1:0-1777 GCF_965662505.1 Pseudomaricurvus sp.
GACAGCCGCCAGAAACCTTGTAACTTTGTCGGATTGATCACTTCGAGAGATTAACGCTACCCTATTAGGATACGACTATTTCGCATAATCCTATGTTGCAGGAGCATTCAGGAAAAGGGTCATACTGAAGTTGCTACAGTTTAACGGACACTCTTAATCAGGGACAATGTCGTCCTCAGGAGTGTTGTATGACCAGTAAGCGTAGACCTTATAAAACCTACCCCAAAGAGTTCAAGCTGGAAGCAGTTCGAATGATGGAATCATCAGATAAGCCTGCTGCTGATATTGCCAGAGAGCTTGGACTCAGAAGAAATCAGCTCTATAAATGGAAAGAGCAGCTAGAGAAGACTGGGGATGTTGCATCAGGCAAACGAGGTAGGCCCAAAAAATCAGAACTCAGTGAAACCGCAAGACTGGAAGCGGAGGTTCGTCGCCTTAAAGAGGAAAACGAAATTCTAAAACAGGCCGCGGTGTTCTTTGCCAAGGAACTGGATTGAAGTACCAGTTCATTCGCCGTCACTCAAAAGAGCACCCGATTGTACGGCTTTGTGAAATTCCAGATAGATTAAATCGGCAATTTGACGTTGATTCACCAAACACAGCATGGGTGTCAGACACTACGTTTATCCCGACACGGGAAGGCTGGCTGTATCTAGCCGTTATTTTGGAGCTTTATTCCAGGCAAGTAATTGGTTGGTCGATGGGCAGCAGGAATGACACAGCGCTTGTAGAAGAAGCACTTACGATGGCGATCTGGCGCCGAGGTAAAGCTACAGGCGTTATTGTACACTCCGATCAAGGTTCTACTTATGCATCGGAGCGTTATCGTAAGAAGCTACAAGAACACCAGCTGCTTATGAGCATGAGCAGAAAAGGTGAATGCTTAGATAATGCAGTTGCAGAAAGCTTCTTTGGTAGTTTGAAAAATGAGCTGGTTCACCATATGGATTACCATACTCGGAAAGAGGCTAGGCAAAGCATCTTTGAGTACATTGAGGTTTTTTACAATCGAATACGGCGCCATGCTTTTTTAGATTACATGACGCCGATAGAGTACGAGGCTAGACATGCCTCTTAATTTTAATGTCCATTTTATTGTTGCAACCTCAATCTGACCCCAATTATTCATATTGCTCAGGAGAAAAGCAAGCCTCTCGGTTGTCATGGCACTGAATGATCTGTTTAGGGGTGACGGAAGGATAAATACGAGGAAGTCTCGCCATGGTTAAATCCTTTTAACCCTGACAAAGGTCCTGACTCTATACGAAGCGTTTATGTTTCAACAAGGATGATGGAGTGCCATAAGTTTTATCTGACTCGACTTTACAACTGTTTTTCATGGGACTTATCCATGGCACGGCGAATTCTCTTACCCCAACTATCAAACAACTTATTGAGATCTTTCATCGCCGAAAAATCAGACCGCTCTTGATATTCCTGCCCAACTTGCTCTTGCCCTTCAAAAATCGCAATCAACTTTCCACTACGAGCATCGCGAAGGCTGAATTGCATTGTCAACTCACCCGACCCCTTGGTAATCACTTTTTCATTACGCTGAGCGTAAGGAGTGAGACTGATAACAATTACAGTAATTTCCAGCGTTCCTGGCTCGACTTCATCAACAATAGTATAGCCCCCGTTTTCAGAAACCTGTGCCGTAATAACCTGACGAAATGCCTCCTGCATGGCTTTGACACTATCCTCCTGCAACATCCATTTTTTTGGACTGCGATCTTCTCCCTCGACCCAAACAGGAGGGATAACCTTGGCACTGGCC
>NZ_CBFIHX010000241.1:0-1752 GCF_965662505.1 Pseudomaricurvus sp.
AGGCCTTGACCACATCCGAGCCATACAGTTGATAGGGGCCTACGGTGGTCAGTAACACCTGAGTGCTTTCGACCAGCTGTTTGATGGAATCATTCGATCCGGAGTCCGCTACCACCAGCGGCACATCGGCAGGAATCCCCATCTCGTCGCGCACCGCTGCAAGTTTGTCCTGACTGCGACCGGCCATGGCCCATTTGACGTCACCGTTGACGCCGTATTGCTTGTTCAGGTATTCACATACCAGACGACCGGTGTAGCCCGTCGCCCCGTAGACAACAATTCCGTACTCTCTGTTGTTAGGCTGGCTTTTGTTTTTAGACAGGATTTTGTTTTTAGACATAGTCATGTTCTCTGATGATTATTTTGTAAAGGTTGATCAGTAACGGCTGTTCTATGTGAGTGGGCCGTGTGCCTCAACCCTACATAAAGCCGTCGATTTCTTCGTCCAGCAGGTGAGATACCAGCGGGCTGGCCGCGGCACGCTCGAATGCCTGATCAACCGCTTCAAAACGCTTCTGCAGTACCGTTCGATAATTGGGGTGCGTAAAAATGTACAGCTCGTTGGCGCGGATCGCTTCTATCACGCGTTCGCCGACGACTTCGACCGCCAGTCCTCGATCAATGACTTTCTGCATATGCTCTGCCATGGCCGCGCGAGCCGGACTCATCTCCTGCTCGTTGTCCGAGGCTGTCTGGTACTCGCTGGGTTTGTTACGCGAGGAGAGATTAATCCGCGTTTGCACAAACGCCGGACACAACACCGACACCTGAATGTTCTGAGGTGTCAGTTCGGCGCGCCAGCTTTCGGACATACCTACCACAGCAACCTTACTCGCAGTATAGGCTTGCCCCATGGGGACGCCAATCATACCGGCCATGGAGGCGACATTAATCAGCCAGCCGCCTTCACCGTGTTGCTTCATCAGGGGGATGAGTGTTTGGGTGCCGTAGATAACCCCCATCAGGTTAACGTCCATAACCCAGTTCCAGTCCTGGATGTTGGTCTTCTCAATCACACCCGGTGTACCACTGACCCCTGCGTTATTCACCAGCATGTGAATCTTGCCGAAGCGCTCTTGTGCCGATGTTGCTATCTGCTGCCACTGTTCGGGCTTGGTGACATCCAGTGGCAGGGCCAGGACTTCAATACCCTCATCGCAGAGCAATTGCTCGGCCAGTTTCAACTGGGGCTCGTCGATATCACCGATTACCACGTTCATGCCTTGCTTGCCCACTGCCCGAGCAACACTCAAACCAATGCCTTCAGCGCCACCGCTGATAACCGCTGTCTTACCCTGAAACTCACTCATACCGTAACCCTTGATTTATGACGATAAACTATGACGACTGACTCTAGCGGAATAGTGAAAGTTTTGACCAGCATGACTCGCCAGTCGAGCGCTTGCTTGTCAATTTTGAAAGGGCTTTTGGCTGTTATGAGGCACGCCCATTCTGTCTCTGAATAATGGGTGATAACCCGTTGTGATGGTTTGGCGGAAGAACTTTCCAGCAGGTTCAGGGTGAGCGGTAAGCGTGTAGGATGGGGTTTTGTATTGTAAGCTTGATTTAACCTCATTCCTGCTATCAATTGAACCGCTCTCCATGCCGAAAGTCACCCTCCAGGGTCACATCACCGTCCCCGAAAAAGACTTAAACGCAGTGATGGCCGCACTAGCCACACACGTTGAACTCACCCGGAGCGAGCTGGGCTGTTTGTGCTTTGAGGTTTCACAAAGCTCTGACGATCCCTGT
>NZ_CBFIHX010000242.1:0-1737 GCF_965662505.1 Pseudomaricurvus sp.
CAGGGTATTGAAATCAGCTCTGTCATCTGTGAAGACGAGATGGAAGTCGCCGGTGTGAATAACCGCGTGCAACTGGCTGAACTGGAAAGCTACTATCAGCAAAAACAAGCCACCGATTTAATGATGGCCGGTGTGACCTTCCGAGATCCAGCACGTGTCGATATCCGCGGTGATATTCAGGCAGGTCAGGATATTCTGATCGACATTAACGTCATCTTTGAAGGGACTAACACCCTGGGTGACAATGTCACGATTGGTGCTAACTGCATTATCATTAACAGCGTCATTCATAGCGGTGCTGAAATTCTGCCTAACAGCATTATCGAAAATGCTGAGGTCGGTTCAGGCTGTGCCGTTGGGCCATTCGCCCGTCTGCGTCCGGGTTCAGTTTTATCTGCTAAGGCTAAAGTGGGTAACTTTGTTGAAGTCAAAAATGCCAATATTGGGTTAGGCTCCAAGATTAATCACCTCAGCTATATCGGGGATACTGATATGGGGGCGGATGTGAATATTGGTGCCGGGACCATTACCTGCAATTATGATGGGGCGAATAAGCATCGCACTGTAATTGGTGATAGGGTGTTTGTGGGGTCTGATACGCAACTGGTTGCGCCTGTGACGGTTGAGGATGGGGCGACGATTGGGGCTGGGTCTACTATTCGGAAGACGGCGCCGGCTGATTCGTTGACGTTAACGAAGTCGGAGCAGAAATCGGTTAAAGGGTGGAAGAGGCCGGCAAAGAATAAGTGAGCATCTTATAGCTTACGATAGTAACTTGCTCCGGTATGGAGACTGGGTATGGCACTTTCAGATACTTTAAGCATTTATGAAGTGAGTGATTTCTCACTTCCACTCTCTAGAGTGATGAGCTTTTCTAAGTTCAGTGATCTTATAGAGAGCCAGTCCCTCTACTTTTCTCCGGCGTCAGATTTTGATGACAAACTGGAGGGAAACTACACTAATCGTGATCATAAAAAGTCTGAAGAGCAATTAACCTCTTGGGAATTTGATGCTTCTGCACTTCAAATGGCAGCAGATGCGAAAATCTTGATAGCTGACCATAATCAACAAGCTGTAGTAATTAGTTGTTGGACAATGGCTAGCGAACTTTCTATCAGGATGTGGGATAGCTATACTTCATCTGAAGACTCTCTTGCCATTCAAACTACTGTTGAAAAACTCAGAGATGCTCTAGGCAGTGATTTCTTGTTTATACCTGTCAGGTATCTAGATTTTGATAGAGATGAAATCCCACTAACTCACTCGTTGGAGCCATTCTTTTTTAAGCAGGAGGCATACTCTTGGGAAAAAGAACTTCGAATAATTGCCGAAATGGAAGCTGGGAAAAGAATAAGCTCTCACCGAAAAGCTGAGATTTCACTGGAGTCCTTCATCACGGGAATAAAATTTCATCCAAAAGCTTCTACTGATTTTATTACGAACGTAAAAAACTTGGTCAAAGACAAAATACCAACTGCTAATTTAATTTTGGACTGAAGCCCGAGTTCATTTAATTGGTTTCGTCGCATTCATGCGACTCACCCTACGGGCGCCTCCGGCGTCCAAATTCGTTCCCGACAAATTTGTCGCTGCGCTCAAACACTCGACCACTTCTTCCATCAACCATGCTTAATTTTTGACGGCAATACAACGGGAGCCGGGACAAAAATCGGTCCCTGACTCGCAAATAAGTCAAATCTTAATCATGGTTTTAATAAGGTAAAAGACAGAAACAGT
>NZ_CBFIHX010000243.1:0-1654 GCF_965662505.1 Pseudomaricurvus sp.
TGCCCCTTTTTTATGTAATACTGCCGCTCTGAATGAAAGCGGGGGAGAATCATGGCGTCTGTTATTGACGATAAAAAATCCACGGCCAACCAGGCGGGATCAATATCCTGCGTCACTTGTCTTGGTTTCGGACTGGCTTTGGGGTTGCCATTACAAGCCGCGGAGCCAGCTGCGGGCGCGAGGTTTCTGGATGAAATGACGGTTACTGGGCGACGGGATCAAGAAGCCGGAAAAGCTTTAATCGGTCAGGTGAGCCAGATTAACAGTGACGACATTCAGGCGCTGGGGCACACCCATCTGCAGGAGCTGGCAGTCCGAATCCCAGGCGTCTGGTTCAGTCGCGGCAATGGCCAGGAGATGTTGGCGGCGGTGCGCTCTCCCGTGTATACCGGTGCCGGCAGTTGCGGAGAATTGTTAATTGCCGAGAACAGTATACCAATACGCCCCAGTGGTTTGTGTAATGTGAATCAGCTGTTTGAAGTGAATACAGAGCAGGCGGGTGCGTTAGAAGTCTGGCGCGGAGCCGGCACGGTGTTTTATGGTTCCAACGCAGTTCATGGCGTGGTGAATAGTTTAACCCCTGCATTCGGGCAGAAGTACGCCGCTCTTGAAGCCGGTCCCCATGATTATTACCGTGCAAAACTGGCTTGGGGATTTGAGCAAGGGGATCATCAGTGGCAGTTGGATGCCAATGGTGTCAGTGACGGTGGTTTAAAAGAGGACGCTGGCTACGATCAGCAAAAAGCCACGCTACAACATCGTTGGGATGGTGATGTGTTGGCGACCAAAACCACGCTGTCGATGGTCAATCTCAATCAGGAAACGGCGGGCTACCTGCAAGGATACGAAGCCTATAAAGACTCCGGCTGGAAAAATAATCCCAATCCAGAAGCTTTCCGCGATGCGCAGGCAGTAAGGTTGGCCTCGACTCTGAGCTGGCAGACTGATGAACAATCCCAGTGGCAGTTCTCTCCCTACGCTCGTTACAGTGATATGCGTTTTTTGCAGCATTATCTACCGGGGCAGCCCATAGAAGAAAACGGACAGAAAAGCGCGGGCTTTTTACTGAATTACCATACATCTTTGAGCGATCAGTGGCGACTGTGGACAGGGCTGGACGGCGAGTGGGCCGATATGAGGGTGAAAGAAGTTCAGTCGGATCAGCTGCTGGAACCGTGGTATAGCAGCCGCTACCAAGGTACGCATTACGATTTTGATGTAACCAGCACTCAGTTGGCGGCCTTCGTTAATGCAGAGTGGAGCTGGCGCCCTGAGGTTGCGGTTGAGTTTGGGGTGCGCTGGGAAACGTTGACCTACGATTATGACAATCGCATGCTCGATGGCAGCACTCGCGACGATGGTGCAGATTGCGCCACGTCCAGTGGTGATTGCCGTTATTTCCGTCCGGAAGACCGCAAAGATCATTTCAGCAATGTCAGTGCTCAACTGGGTGGCCGCTATCAGATCAGCGATCAATGGATGCTCTATGGGCGTTTGGCCCGCGCCTTTCGCGCACCTCAAATTAATGAGCGCTACCGCTTGTTGGCTGGGCAGAGTGTGGCTGAGTTTGAAGAAAAAACCGTCGACAGCCTGGAGGTTGGGACGCGTTATAGTTCTGATCGTTTCACAGCAGAGCTCAGCGCCTATGCAATGA
>NZ_CBFIHX010000244.1:0-1436 GCF_965662505.1 Pseudomaricurvus sp.
AAATAAAGGCACAAAAACCATCCCCTTTGGCGGTTTCACACTACCGCGGGTTTCAACTCGGGCCCGAATTTCTCCACGCCGGCTTATGATCTTAATTTCGCTGCCGCGCCTGAACCCCTGATCTCGGGCGTCTTCATAGTGCATATACACCATGGCATAAGGTACAGCAGCATGAAGCTCAGGCACTCGCTGTGTCATTGACCCCGTATGCCAGTGTTCCAGCACTCGACCGGTACTGAGCCAAAACGGGAATTCCTCATCGGGGGATTCGGCCGGAGGCTCATAGGGCAAGGCAAAGATCACCGCCTTCTTATCCTTGTGACCGTAAAACTGTACGCCACTGCCCTTTTCCACATAGGGATCGTAACCTTCGCGAAAACGCCAACGGGTCTCTTTACCATCCACTACAGGCCAGCGTAGCCCCCGCACCTGGTGGTATTGATCAAACGGAGCCAGATCATGGGCGTGTCCGCGGCCAAATTGCGCATACTCTTCAAACAATCCTTTTTGAATATAGAAACCAAAGGCTTTCGCCTCATCATTCAGCTGTCCTTCCGCGGTTTCTGACAAGGGGAACTTATCCACATTGCCGTTCTTATAAAGCACCTCATATAAAGTCTTACCGCGAAATTCCGGTGCTTTGGTCAACAACTCCTCTGGCCAGATATCATCCACATTAAGCCGTTTGGAAAATTCCACCATCTGCCACAAGTCCGAGCGAGCTTCACCTGGTGCCGACACCAGCTGGTGCCAAAACTGTGTACGACGCTCAGCGTTACCAAAGGCGCCCTCTTTCTCAACCCACATCGCCGCAGGCAATATCAAGTCGGCGGCTTGTACACTGGCGGTCGGATACACATCCGACACGATGACAAATGATTTTGGATTGCGCCAACCGGGCAGGGTTTCCTGCATCAGATTGGGACCCGCCTGAATGTTATTGCACGCCTGAGTCCAGTAGACCCGGATTGCCCCGTCTTTTAACTTTCGGCTTTGCATCACCGCATGGAAGCCATTTTTAGCTGGAATCGTGCCCTCAGGCAGCTTCCAGATCTTTTCGGTTTTTGCTCTGTGCTCAGGATTTACAACCACCATATCGGCAGGCAGTCGGTGGGAAAAGGTACCCACTTCACGCGCCGAGCCGCAGGCCGAGGGCTGCCCGGTCAACGAAAATGGGCTGTTACCTGGTTCGGATATTTTTCCGGTCAGTAGATGGAGGTTATAGGCCATATTGTTTGCCCACACGCCCCGGGTGTGCTGATTGAACCCCATAGTCCAAAGGGACATGACTTTCTTGTTGGGATCGGCGTAGATGGCCGCCAGACGCTCCAGTCGCTCAGCCGACACCCCGGTTTCTTCCGCGGTACGTTCCAAGGTGTAGGGTTTGACAAAGTCAGCGAAGTCTTCGAAAGTGATCTCCGTCGAGGCACCCGCCT
>NZ_CBFIHX010000245.1:0-1115 GCF_965662505.1 Pseudomaricurvus sp.
CACTAATCCGATGATCACTGCTGGAGGGCGTTTTTGTGCCCAGCAAGGCGGAAAGAGCGCTATGTAGTTATTCTACATAAGTGACTGATAACGACGCTGGGCGCAAAAACGGCCCCAGCCCTTCGGGTTGTGTCTAAAAATCCACCACTTTTCGTTACTCATCGCTTATTTGGAATGACCAAACCACGCTCTTCGTGCCTCAATTGGCGGCTTTTTAGACGCAACAGTGTCCATCGGATTAGTGTTAACAGGCCCTAACCTTAAGACCATTAATGGGGGCGATTGGTTCATCTTCAAGGGGTTGGCGGTTGCGTGCGGGTGTCCGCTGTGGGCGGAAGGTGGTCGGGAAAGATGGGGACCATCAGGGTGTTGTCCGCCGCGCGAGCCGGCAAGCCGACCATTTCGTCGTAGGCGCTTTGCTGACGCAGGTACATGGAGGCCGGGCGCAGGGGATCGAGCTGGTCACGCATTTCAATGAGGCTGCGGGTTTTCAGGGGCTTGTCTTGGTCCAGCCAAATCAGGTTTTCCGTCCCGTCTTCGCAGAGAAAGGCCTGATAGATGCCGCCTTCGTAGGAATCGATAATCACCTGTAGCTGATCCTGGCTGTGCAGGTCGTGCAGTATTACCTTGCTCATGATGCCACCTTCAGAGTTGGGTTCACTCTGATATACGCTTCAATGAGCGAGAGCGATCACTCTGGGAGTTCCTGTTAAGGAATCCTAGCCGCCGATGCTCTGCAGCAGGGTGGCCAGAATCAACAGCGGGCAGACGAATTTCACGTAGTTGGGCCAGACTTTCCAGAAGAAGGTGCCTTCGACCTCGGGGTGGCCGGATTTGATCTCTTGCAGCAGGTTATTGCGGTGCCAGATCCAGCCGGCAAAGACGCACAGCATCAAGCCCAGCAGCGGCTGACTGTAGACGGTGGTGAGGTTGATGACGAAGTCGAACAGGCTGCCGAAGTTGAACAGGATCACGGTGGAGCAGCCAAAAATCAGGGTGCCGATGACGAGGGTGGCCTGACGGCGACTGAAGGGGGTCTCTTCCACGGTGAGGGAGACCGGGACTTCCAGCATGGAGATGGATGAGGTGAGTGAGGCGATGGACATCAGGATAAA